>CALJKQ010000115.1 GCA_937973565.1 uncultured Saprospiraceae bacterium
TCTTTCCCTACACGACGCTCTTCCGATCTTTGGTAAGACACATAAGAAACCTGGATTTCGTGTTCACCGACAGGAAAGGGTCCCAATCTGTATTTGCCTTCTAGATCGGTCTCCGCACTGAAATTTAAATCACTACAATATACATGGGCAAAAAGAGCGGGGCCATTTTCTGAAGTGATCTTGCCTTTCACAAAACACGATTGCGCTTGCAGCGAAGCGTTCATAAAGGTCAAAGCCCACAGCAAGGAAGCAAACCACTTTTGTTTCATTTTGCAAAGTTAGATATATCTAACATATTTTGTAAGAATTATCTATTAAATTTGTGAAAAAAGCGGAAATGCCCACTTCCATAAAAGAAAATTACCTCAAAGCCCTGCACTACCTCAGCCTGCAATCGTCGGAAATTTCGGTTACAGAACTGGGAAATGCCATGGATGTGAGCAAGCCAACGGTCAATGTGATGGTCAAAAACCTGGCATCAAAAGGCTGGGTAGTACATGAAAAATACCAACCGATCCGCCTTACACCGGAAGGCAAGAGAGCCGCTGCCAAGGTAATTCGAAAGCACAGGCTGGCAGAACTTTTTTTATACCAGGTAATGGGCTTTGGCTGGGAAGAAGTTCACGCCATTGCAGAGGAACTGGAACATGTGAAGTCGGAATATTTCTTTCAGCGCATGGATGAAATGCTTGGGCAGCCCCTGTTTGATCCACATGGCTCACCGATACCGGATGCATCGGGTCACATGCCATCAACCCACTACATCTTACTGAGTCAAGTAGCAGTGCCATGCAAGGTAGTAGTTAAAGCCATTGCCGATAGTTCGCCGGAATTCCTTATTTATTTGAATGAAAAAAACATCCAACTGGGTACAGAATTGACCCTCATTCACAAAGAAGCATTTGATGGCAACCTTACCGTATCATTTAACCATTGTGATAAAGCCATACTGAGTCAGTCGGTTGCATCCCGCTTGCTCGTTGATTCCGTATCAGAAACAACAAAATCAAAAAAACACCGTTAGCACCTGGCAGGTTATCTACCGAATGGTCGATGTGCCTTCTGACTTGAGCTGACCACCTGCCTGGTTTAGCAAACGACTCGAGACATTGCCTTTGATAAGCGAATTGCGCAGTTCGATGATGCCGTTGTTGTTAATGAATGGCACTACCAGCGTATTGTCTTTTTGTATCAGGGTCAATTCTCTGAAAGTTACATTGCCCGTTCCATTCACCAGTATACCCTGGGTACTATTGGCGAAAGCCGGTAAGGAAATATCCATTTTGATTTTGGTATCGGCCTGACCATTGCCCCACCACCACATTTGTTTGTCCAGCAGCATGGGTTCAGTCAATCGAATGGTGTCAAGCCCCGCATTAAAAAACAAGGTATCTCCGTTCTGCAGGCAAATAAGTTGCTGCCTTAAAGAGCCTATGCCAGAGTTGGCTGTATTGGTGACCAACAAGGTCGGATTGTCGTCCACAATGCCATCGCAGTCGTCGTCTTCTCCATTGCAGTATTCCACATTTTTATTTTCTGAAGTATTTCTGGTAATAACCCACTGACCGGCACCATTGATGCCATTATTGGTGCTGTAAATAACATCGGGTTTTACAATAAGGTCTGCTTCATCGGCATCCACCCAAGACATTCCCTCACCGTAGGAGGGCCTTTTTCGCAAGATGTAAAGAGAAGGATCACATCCTGCATTGGTGTTGCCCGGTGCATAAAATCTTATTGAATCCGGTATGGTAATCGTACTGTTATTGCCGTAGTTATCAGCTACCCAATAGGATTTAGGCAGGGTGCCCGTTTGGCTCATGGTGTCCGGCAATTGGTTGATGCGGGTTACCACCCAATCTCCGTTGGGCCAGGTACCCGTATTGGGGAATGAAAATTTAACCCCAGCCAGATTGAAGTTTTTGGTTCCTCCGGTGGTGAAATTGATCCTTTGAGAAACGCCTTTACCTACTGGTATCCTTGACTTCACCCTTCCTGCTCCATTGAAAATACTGCAGTGGTATGATTTTGATTTATCAAAAACGGTGTACGATGCTTCGTTGAATTGATAATAAGCAATGAGAGATGGATCACTTAAAGGTTCTTTGATCAGGTGTCTCAAATCCCTGATTTCATTGGTCGAGAGCACCCTGTTGTATACTGCAACTTCATCTATCCAGCCCACTACGTTGCGCGATGTCCAGCCTTTGTAGTTGCCCATTCTGAAGCCATTGATATCAAGCGGAGAAAGGGAGATGGTATGGGTGGCACTGCTCTCATTGCAATACAAAGTGATGCCTGTGGGTGTTACCACCATGGCAACAAAATTCCATTGACCCGGCACTACCGTAAGACCGCTGTTCCACCACCACTGACCACCCGGCCAATGATAAGCGAGGCTATTATTTCCGTTCTTAAAATTGAAGCCTCCTGCATCTCCTGTTTCATTCATCCAAATAGCACTGTAATCCGGCTGAATGCCATCCGGTTTGACCCACGCCGTAATCGTCAGGGAGTCGGTCTGGGGAAGGATAAGATTGGAATTGATGACGTGTTTGTCAGTACCGGAACAGTAGACAGCTTTTCCAGGGATAGTATCCAGGCTGCAACCTTCGGTTACCTTAATCATGCCCGCAACCGTGCGTGTACTGCTCGAAGCGCCATTGCTCACCATAAGGGTCACATCGTAATTGCCCGGGGCAGGATAGAGAACTTTGGGATTTCTAACACTGGTGGAGCTCACATACGAAGCACCGGGGAAGGTCCATGTCCAGCTGGCTCCGGTATGGTTTACTACTGAATAGTCGTCGAAATAGACCGTATCTCGCTGGCAGGGATGCTCTGCTGCCGGTGCCATGGGTAGTGCCTCTACTGACGATGTTTCAAACAAGGGAGATTCCCAAACCCCAAAACCCCAGCATCCGTTGCGTATTTTACCTTCCTTGTAAAAAGGCTTTAAACGGTTGGTTTCGGCACTCACAGGCAGATTGGTGCTATAGGGCTGCCAATCGGCATGGGTATTGTTTCGATAAAACACGCCGGAATTGGTACCGATGTAGACCCCTCCATTGGTGCCATACTGCGCCATGATATTGGAAACGGTGATGTTGTCTAACAAAGATGAAGTCAGATTGATCCATGTCAATCCTCCATCAACCGTTTTGTACACTTTTTTACCGTTGCTGCCATAGGTAACTGCTACCCACAACACGTTGGGGTCAGTGCTGCTCAATGCCATCTTTACTCTGTCGTTGTTGTTGGGTAGAGGCAAAGATGTCAACTTTGTCCAGGTGGTTCCTCCATTGGTTGTTTTCCATATTGAATCGTCGGTACCATCCCATTGAGAGCAATACATCACCTGAGGATTACTTCTGGCTATTTCGATGTCATATACTTCATTGTCCACAGTACCCGGGAAGGTGTACAACACATCAAAGTTGGCGCCTCCGTCTTTACTTACCAGGATTCTATTTTGGTTGCCCAGGTAGATGGTGTTGTAGTAATAAGGGTGGAAAACCATTTCACTGTTGGCGTAGTAGGCATAGGATTCATTGGGCCAGGCACTAACGGCAAAATTAGCCACTCCATTGCCAAAGCCGGGTTTCAAAATCTTACCGCCAATGTCGGAGTGATATACTTTTCTCTCAGGCCCAGGACTCACATAGCCGGTAGCCGATTCTGCACCACCCAATCTGTAAACCGTGGTAGCAGGAAAAGATTGGTGAAAGCCCATGTTGCCATTGTGGTAACGACCCCCTACCAGAATGTCTTCATTCCAGCCGGAATCAAAGCCCCACATATTGGATCCGGAAACACCGTCCATTCGTGTTTCCATAGAAGTGCCAAAATTGTTGGAATAATTGATGCCTCCGTCTGATGCGATCCACAGATCACTGCCATTGGCGACCAACCATTGAATATCGGGATGCGACCAGGCCAGCCCACTTACGTAGCCGCCCAGATTGGACCAGGTAGCACCACCATCTGTACTTTTAAACCATGATGTGCCTCCGGCGATCAGCTGGTTGTCGTTGAGAGGATTGACCACAATGGCCATATCATAAAATCCCTGGTTAAATCCGGTGACCCCATTGCTGGCCATCAGATTGGTATGCGAAGGAACCGCATAGGCTGTTGGGCTATTGCCAATGGCATTGGATGGATTTGTATTGGTCCAGGTGGCTCCTTCATCCGTACTTACCCAGACGCCTGCATATCCATAGAGATTGCTACCACTGCCGATTAAATACGCATATATCTTATTGGCATTGGTCGGACAAGTAGCCAGAATGCCGCCTGTCATAGCCTCTCCTGATGCCGGCGTCCACCAACCCGTATTGGAGGGGACCCAGGTGGCACCACTATCTGTTGATTTGATAAATTCAGAAGAATCTCCCACATCTCTTATGCCATAAAAAACAGTACCAGAACCTTCTTTGGGTTTGATGGTCCAACACACATTGGCAAATAATTTTGTCCAGGAAGTTCCCCCATTGATGCTGCGGATCATGCCTTTGCTGGTTGCCATAACCACGATCGATGGATTGGTGGAAGAAACGGCTATTTCATACACAGTTAGTCCGGATTCCGAATAAGCCGTAGTCCAGGTGCTGCCCTGGTTGGTGGATTTGACTAATTTTCCGGAAGTTCCTGCGTAAAAAATCTGGTCATTGGTGGGGTCAATTTTAACAGCACTAAAAGACCCGTGGCTTATGTCGCGGCTTAGCAGAGTCCAGTTTAAACCTTTGTTGGTTGTCTTCCACATACCGCCATCTTCTCCACCTGCCAACAAAACATTGGAATTGCTGGCTGCAATGTCGATAGAATAAATATTCGTTTGCCAGGTCACCTTGGTCACCCCATCGGTATCGTATGTTTTATTGGGACCCGCAAATGTCCAGTTGGCTGCACGGGCGCTTTTTTTGCGTAAAGTCAAAGCCTTTCTTTCCCGTTCTGCCTCTTCTTCTGCGGTGGGAATTAAAATTCTACCCTCGGTTGTGGCATACTGCCTCGACCATTTTAAAAAGCGTTTGTAATATTGACTGTACTCGTTTTTTTCAAATTTATGTACTTTGTAATAGGCATTATATGCGCGAATGGCATCGTTGATGTTGATTTGCTCCAGCGGTTTATTAAAATATTGCATATACGGGGGAGCATCTTCCCTGAGATGAGGCAATTCGGGGATATTCTGACCCAAGAGATTGGTAAACGCCCAAATAAAAGAAAAAGTAAATAAAAGTCTGCTCAACTTAACACACATACCTAACATCAATTATTGGGCAAAAATACGCTAAAATTTTTATTAGATATGTCGGCATTTAATATGGAGAAACCTGTCTTGCGATATCCGAAACGCGACAGGCGAGACGCGACACGCGACGGGCGACACGCGAAATGTGAAAGGAGACACGGGAGTCGCAAGACGCAAGACGCAAGACGCGAGACGCATGTCGCGATACGCATGTCGCGAGTCGAAAGACGCGATCGCGAATTTGATTTTGTACCTACAATCAAAGAGCCATGAGCCTGTCGAATGGCGAATGGATGCCCTGATTCCTCCGCTAAAGCACACAGCTATCATTTGAGCAAAACTTCTCAGCCACAGCATCTTCATCGTAGGAAGAAAAATCAATGGTTTTTAATGAAGCCTTCATGGCCAGGTACATTTCGTGAGAAATAGCCTCATAAGGCATTTGAGCGTAGATCCCGGCTTCCAGTTTGGGAAGGAAGCTGATGGATTTGAGGTCGTATTTGAAATAATCCAGAATGGTAGCAATTTCCCCGGCTTCTTCTTCTTTGAAAGTCACTGTGCAGGAAACCTGGTTGTCGGACCAATACTTTTGTAAAAATACGGCCAGGGATGTTTGTTCCCAGATGCTCACTTCAGATAAGTTTCTGCCTTCCGTGTGGACGGGGAAAGAAACTACTTTTGAAGAACCATCTACCACGTCGTCTTCTATTTGCAGACCGGCTCTTTCCAGGATGGGAATGAGGTGACTGGATTTGGCAATACGCACTCTTCTGATGTAATAGTTGTTTTCCGGAAAGTGACAGCCGGGATTTACCCCAGCCAAAAGGCTGACGGTACCGCTGGGTTTGACACTGGTGGTTTTGATGCTTTTGGGAACACATAGCCAGGATGAGTAAATGCTGTCCCATCTCTGGATTTCTTTATAGCCGCTTTCCAGCCAAACTTTGAAAGTATTGAGTGTGTGATGATGTAAAAAATTGGTAACCCCGCTTACGGATGTGCCGATTCTTCTGTTGCGTTTTTGCACCCTGTTGGATTCCGGCCAGGTAGTATTGACGAGGGTGGCTGTTTTTCCCAGCAAATAAGCAAACTTAAGGGTCCTCATGTAATCGTCGAGGGACTCGGCTTTGCTCGGGAAGGTTTCGATCAGGCAACATAATTCATAAGACTCAAGGCTTTGTTCACCACATGGATTGGTGCCCCGGGCTTTGGCGTCTTTGAAATCTGCAGGATCGCACATTCTGGAATAGGCCTGGATATTGTCCATAAAAATATAACCCGGCTCTCCGTTAACCGCGGTTTGCGCTGCGAGGGTATCAAACCGGCTTTCATTATCGACCAGCACACTGTTGTTGGAAGCCCAGCCCCACATGGCCCTGCCTGCATTGGAACCTACATATTGCTGACTGGCGTTGTCCCACGTATAGTCTTTCAGTCTTCGATATTCAGCATTGTCTGCCTGGCCCAGTGCGATTTGTGCCGTTCGTCTGACATTGCCTGCCACAACACAAACACCAATAAGATTCATGAGGTCCGTAAGTGCCGTAATACTAAGATTTTTTCCATCGAGGTGATCCAGTAAACTGCGCATTTTTTCATGCATAGCCATCAAGGGTTCCGGGCCCGATGAAATGCCACCAAAACCTTTGATCGGCAAACCTGCCTTGCGGATTTTGTGGTAATCAAATTTTACGGGGCCTGATGAGATGCCAAAATTTTTGGCAAAATAACTGAACAACAATTTTTCAAGGCTGGCGACCCACCCTTCCCGGGTATCCGGTATAATTACAATTTCTTCCAAGCCGTCTACCGGACGGTGGATTTCAATTTGGCCTGCTCCTAAAACATCAAATCCTACGCCTACACCCACCATGCTCATATCCATCATGAAGGCAAACGGTTTAACCGCATCAGAAATAGACTGGCCCATCTCTTCGGTAGATACAAAGGCACAATTGAAAAGAGCTTGTCCTATCTTCTTTTGATGAATGATCGGTGTACCCAGCGCCCACAACATTCTGCCTGGAGGTAAAAATTTCATTTTAAATATGCGATCGTACATCTCCTGGGCAGAGCGTTGAGCCTTTTTATTGTTCCAGCCCAACTCATTGGAATGAATATGTTCTTTCTGAATGGTATAGGCACCCTCTACTACCCTGCGCACAGTCTCATACCACTCTTCATTTTTTCCATCCTCTTTTAAGCGGGAATAGGTACGATAATAAGTCAACTGGCCGAGACCATTGAAACCAAAATCGGGTTGAATATGAGCGTAGGACATGACAAAGTCATCATCCAGTTTGAAACTGAGCATGGCATTATAAATTAGAGGATACGCAAAAAAAATTCTTCCTAAGATGGAAGAACATATTAAATATTTGTGCAATGTAAGACGAAGCCAATAATTGCCCAAAGAAAATGACAAAGATCATTTTAGAAGGGTTGAATGCAGTCATTGAGTTGATTTTCATCAGTGTGTGCCTGATTAAAATCATGGCTCAAACCTGATTTACCGTTGAATCGTCACCGGTATAAGATGATAATTTTGTGAAGCTAAAATTCAGATATGAAAGCCATCATCAAGAAAAACTGGGCAGAACCCTATAGGATAAAAAGCGTTGAACTGCTCAGCATGAAAACCCATGCACAAAGGAAAAAAGCCATTAAGGAAGCAGGATACAATACTTTTTTACTAAAGTCTGAAGATGTGTATATCGACCTTTTAACCGATAGTGGCACTTCAGCCATGAGTGACCGACAATGGGCCGGTATGATGCTCGGCGATGAGGCTTACGCAGGGAGTCGCAATTATTTTCATTTGGAAGAAGTAGTCCGTAATGTATACGGATACAAATACCTGGTTCCTACTCACCAGGGTCGTGGCGCTGAAAATATACTATCCAAGGTACTCATCAAAAAAGGAGATATTATTCCGGGCAATATGTATTTTACCACTACCCGACTTCACCAGGAATTGGCGGGTGGTAAATTTGTAGATATCATCATCGATGAAGCCCATGATCCCAAGAATGAATTTCCATTCAAAGGCAATGTTGATCTCAATAAATTGGATGCTTTGGTTAAAAAACACGGAGCCAAAAAAATCCCGTATGTATGCATTGCCACCAGCGTAAACATGGCAGGGGGGCAACCCATCAGCATGGACAACCTCAAAAAGCTCAGGGCCTATACCCGAAAACACGGCATACGCATCATCCATGACATGACCCGGGTGGCAGAAAATGCCTACTTCATACAACAAAAAGAAAAGGGGTATGGCAACAAAAGTATCCGGCAGATTGTCAGAGAAATATGTGATCAGACAGATGGGGCAACCATGAGTGCCAAAAAAGATGCCCTGGTCAATATCGGAGGATTTATGGCTACCAATGAATGGGATGTCTTTGAAGAAGCCAGAAACCTGGTAGTGGTATATGAAGGACTGCACACTTACGGTGGTCTGGCGGGAAGAGATATGGAAGCCATGGCAATAGGTATCGAAGAAAGTGTTGACGATTTGCATATCCATGCCCGGGTTGGGCAAGTGCTTTACCTGGGTGAGCTGATGAGCAGCTATGGAATTCCCATAGTAAAACCCGTGGGCGGACACGGCATTTTCGTGGATGCCAAACAATTTTTACCCCATATACCACAAGATCAGTTTCCTGCCCAAACGCTGGCTGCAGAAATCTATGCAGAGTCAGGCGTGAGGACCATGGAAAGAGGTATCGTCTCAGCGGGAAGAAAAGCCAACGGAGAAAACTACATGCCCAAACTTGAGTTGGTCAGATTTACCATACCCCGAAGGGTTTATACACAAGCACATATGGATGTAATTGCCGAATCTACGGCCCTGGTCTGGGAGAGAAGAGAAAAAATCAAGGGTATGAAGATGGTGTACGAACCCAAGTACCTGAGATTTTTCCAGGCGAGATTTGAGGTGTTGTAATAAAGAGTTGCGCTGCTTCTCAGCTGGATGGCACAATATATTTTGAACGATCGCTAATAAAATTGAGGCCAATCGTTTAAATTATACGCCACTATTAATTTTACTACATTCCCTGGGATTTCCATTATTTGTAACTGATGTAATCCATCCTAAGCAAATTCAGAGAGATTGCTACCATGGACAATTAAGATGCTTTTACAAACCAGAATTCTTTAATTCAAGGTAAACAAAACTTAAATTTTTTGCCATTATAATAACGATGTATCAATGAATCATTAAGTTGATGTTAATTTATTCTGATGCTTACAAAGCGCAATGAATGACAATTATTTCCTTCATAAGTTTGCTGCCATCTGAATAAATCAAATCATATGTACACTAAAACTTGCGGAATTCTCACCGGTATTTTCTTTACAATGTTATTTTTGAACAAATGCGAAGCGACCATTGCAAATGTCCCAAATATTAAAAATCCTTTAGGTAATTCCTATTCTATAAACACAAAAGAAATTGCTTCATTTGCAGTGGTGCCCAGTGTAGAATTGTCAATAAGTCACTCATCAGTCTCAGAAAACAATGCTCCAACTGTTACTATTACAGTTACTGCCAATGCGCCTGTATCAGGCAACCAAACTGTAAGTTTATCCATAAGTGGTGCCGGTATAACAAGTGCAGATTATTACCTGACAAATACAAGTATAACCATACCTTCCGGGCAGACCCAAGGCAGTACCAAACTGGTAATAGCCGACGATGCCGTTGAAGAAGGCACAGAAGAGATGACCATAACAATATCAACATTTAGTGCAGGAATTTCACCTGGCAACAATATTAGCAGAACAATAAGTATTGAAAACAACAATTGCAGTTTTGTGAAACATCTATCAACGGTAACCTCCGCCTTTGGCGCCGAAATATCTGCCTTTGATGCCGACAGTAAACAAGTGTACACTGTTGCAGGTGATGTGATTGAAAGATTCAGCATGAATAATCAAGGTATATTATCTTTGGCAGGGAGTATTTCGCCAGGGTTTACATCACCATCAGGTTTTGCTGCCATTCCCAATAGTGTGGCTATAAAGAATGGTGTGCTGGCAGCTTCTTTTGCTATAAGGAACAATACAACAGGTGCTCAGGATTCAGGAATTGTTGCCTTTTATCAGGCTATGGATGCATCCTTTATCAGGTCAATAAAAGTAGGTTATCTTCCCGATATGGTCACCTTTTCGCCTAATGGCAATTATGTATTAACTGCCAATGAAGGAGAGCCCAATAGCTAAGGACAGGCCGCATCGTTTGATCCTGAAGGTAGTATTTCGATCATAGATATTTCTAGTGGAATTCAATCTGCCACCTTATTTACTGCCGGATTTACCGCATTCAATGGTCAGATTTCCGCACTGAAAGCAGCAGGGGTACGTATATTTGGTCCCAATGCAACTGTGGCTCAGGATTTTGAACCAGAGTACATTGCATTTTCGAACGACGGACAGTCTGCCATGATAACACTGCAAGAAAACAATGCGCTGGCAAAGTTGGATATGGCCACCAAAACCATTACACAGATTTTGCCTTTAGGCTTGAAAGACCACAATGTCGCAGGAAATGGCCTCGATGCGAGTGACAGAGATTCAACCAGTAGCCTTGGTAAAATCAATATTAAAAACTGGCCTGTTAAAGGTATGTATATGCCCGATGCCATATCAAGCTATACGCACAACAATCAAGATTACTATTTTACAGCCAATGAGGGCGATGCCAGAGATTATACAGGTTATGCTGAGGAAGTTAGAGTCGGTTCAGGAAGTTATGTCTTAGACCCAACTGTATTTCCAACGGCAGCTACCTTAAAAAACAACGCAAATTTGGGCAGATTACAACTGACAAAAGCAACCGGTGATACCGACAACGATGGAGACTACGATGAGATTCATGCCTTGGGTGCAAGATCTTTTTCTGTATGGAACAGTGCTGGTGCCTTGGTTTATGACAGCGGTGATCAACTCGAAAAAATAACGGCAAGGCAATCTCCAACACTTTTCAATTCAGAGGGTAGCGTTTCTCAGTTCGATACACGCAGCGACAACAAGGGCCCAGAACCGGAAGGAATAGCTATTGGCATTGTAAATCAAAAACCTTATATTTTTGTGGGTCTGGAAAGGACCGGTGATGTGATGGTTTTTGATATAACAAATCCACTATTACCAGAATTCGTACAATATATCAATATGCCTTTGGATCTTGCAGTTGAAGGACTGCTTTTTATACCTTCGAGTAACAGTCCTACAGGTAAAGCACTCCTTATTACAACTGCTGAAGTAAGCAGAACTGTTACGGTTTTTGAGCTGGGAAGTTATGAAAAACCATATTACAGTGATGGCGATGGTGATGGCTTTGGAATTGAGGAAATTGCATTTTACGGCTGCGGTATATATGAAGGATATGCCGTTCAAACTGGCGACTGTAATGATAACAATGTAAACATCAACCCCTCTTCCAGCGAGATTTGCGACGAGCTGGATAACAATTGCAATCAACTCATAGATGAAGTTTGCGGCTGCACCGATGAAGAAGCGCACAACTTTAACCCTGCAGCTACCATTGATGATGGATCCTGCATGACTTGCACAGACAATATTAAAAATGGCACAGAAACAGGCATTGACTGTGGAGGCAGCCTTTGTATTCCTTGCAACCCTCCGGTAGCAGTCTGTGGCAATATTATCACAGTTTATGCCAATGCAGGAAATTTAGTGTATAATGGTCCCTCTACCGCAGATGTTTATCTCATTCCAGCTGTTGATTTGGACGGAGGTTCTACTTATTCTGGACAAAATCTACGCACCGTAGCCAGAACGCTCACAAATGTTTCATTCAATTGGACCAATCAAGGGGCTTGTATAGATGCCACACCCAACAATATTTATAATAATATTGACAAAGGTCTGGTACACAGAAATTGTTTGCCCGTTACACCGGCAGATTTCAATAAAATCAGAAATTTTGAAATGAAAATTACCGATGCCAACGGGACTTCTACCTGCACCGGCCGGTATTTGGTGGTAAATGGAAATCCGCCGTCTTCTACTAGTCCTAATACAGAAATTGTGGAGGAGGCTTTAGCACGGTCAATAGATACAGAAAACAGCATTGAGATTTACCCCAATCCTGGTACGAACCTGGTAAACCTATATATTTCAAATTCACTGATCAGTGAGAAAAATGTTATAATCATCCGAAATACCTTAGGTGCTGTTGTTAAGCAAATGGAAAACATCAATACACCCCTTACAACAATAGAATTTGATAATTTTCCTTCCGGAATTTATTACTTTAACATACAAACAGATGGTGAGCCCGTAGTTAAAAAATGGGTGAAAATATAATTTTCTATAAACCAATTATTTTGAGGCGAAGGTTCATCCTTCGCCTTTTTTATTTATTGTAATCGTTTAAATACTAAAACCCTACACTTAATAAAACTAATTCTACACTTCAAATACATTTGACTCACGAGCTCAGGGCTTGAAACTATCTTTGTTCAAGATATTTAATTTGAAAAGTAGTGTAATGGAATTTCTTTCTAAGCTCAGTTTTTATGCCATGTTTGGCATCAGCCTGCTCGTTTGTCTTTTTCTATTGGCCAACTCAGCTTATAATTTTTTAACCCCCTATGGCAAAATTTCAGAATCCATCATATTGGGTATTGGCGGCTTGCTTACAGCCTTGGGTTTGTACTTTACCTACCAGCATGCCGTGCCCGGTGATAAGTTTCTTTATGGCTGTGGCTTGCTGGGTCTTACCTGGTTTGTAGTAATCATAGAATTGTTTGTAGGATTCTTTTACTTCAACGGACCTATTCACTGGCAATAATGGCATTTTTGATTAAACTATTGTACTACGGATTCTGGATAATAACTGGTGTGTTGTGCCTGTTTTATCTTTACACCGGCCTTACCCAGTGGAGTGACAAAAACAATCCTTTGTATATTAAACAATGGCTGGCTGTCATCAGCATCTTTGGCATCTACAAATTGCACAAAGCCTATATAAGTGCAGAAAACCACCATCAGTTTGCAGCCGGCATGTACCATGTTGCCATGATCTGGTTGTGTTGGGCTGCCCTATTAATTGTATATCTGTCCCTGAAAGAAGGGTTCATCAAATAAGAAGAAATCATGCTCAGAATTTTTTGGGTACTTTGTTTAACACTACCCACCCTAATCCCAAGCTGGGCCGGCCACTCAACCGAATTAGGCCGGCCCTTTTACCATCCTCCTTCAGATTCTACGAAGGCTGTAACTACCATAGTCAACTTTCTCAACTGGTACCGAACTCATTATAAAGAAATCAATGAAAAGGGATTGAGCTACGCTGATAAAAACGGCTGGTATAAAGTTGACACATTGTCTTGCAGGGAATATCTCAACAAAGTGATGAAGAGCAATTTCTTCACACCCAATTACAAAAAACTATGGCAAGATTATTTTGTGTCCAAAGCTGGCTATTGGGAGTCCAATCCCCAAAACGAAGGTCCCCCTGAAGGGTTTGATTACGATCTCGTTTTGTTGACCCAGGAACCTGAATTGTTTTACAACAAACCGGAATCAATAGCATTCAAAGTCATTGAGCAGTCGCAGGATTTTATTGTCATTGGCGTTACTGCGGACTGGACACTATACTTTGAGATGACCCAACATAAAGGCAAATGGATAATTGATTACATTTCTTCAGAGGGTTTTGATTGATGTCTTCACACAAAAGATACAGAGCGCCGGCACTTCGATGGTACGATTACGTCGATCACTTTTGGGTAAAATGCCCGGAATGTGACCAGGCTGCCAGTATTGAACTTCCCTTTGCCTTTAATACGCAGAAAGCCATTGTAAAATGCAGAAGCTGTTTTTGGCATACCGATTATGCAACAAGGCTAAGGTATGAACCGGCAGCCGGTGGGAGGTGCAGCGTTTGCTGTGCAAAACTCGCCAAACCTTCTGTTGCACTTCCAAAGCCCAACAAAAACACCTTTCTGCCATGCAAATCATGTAAGGCAGCCAACCTGGTACTGCGCTGGGAAAAAACCTTTAAAAAATATGGAAACAAAGGAGCAAGAGATCCCATTTTTGGACTTCCTCTGTATTTTACTGCTGAAATATCAGACCAAACCTTTTGGATTATTAATTTAAAACACCTGGAAACGCTATTGTCCTATCTGGAAGCAAGCTTACGACAAAAACCTTTGGTTTCTCATAATATGAGCCTGGTAGAAAAATTACCCAAATTTATAATAGATGCCCGAAACCGGGACAAAATAATTTCTATTCTGAGAAAATGGAAGGAAATAATGATTGAGAATAATATGCAGTAATCTTTTTAATTCCATCTGATAGGCCCATCGACAAATTCAATAACAAGGATGAGAATGAGAAACAGGAGCATTAAAAAAATAACAACTCCCGGAATGGCTACCATAATGGTGGCAGGAATTTTCCCTTTGGCATTCAACCCTAGCAAAAGGGCAACGAACAAATAGCCAAAGCCATACCACACAAATTCATTGATTGGAAAATAAGTGAGCTGACATTCATCCCACAACCACCCACACATCAACAAAAATTCGATGAGCCATAAAGCTCTGAATAACCGGCTTAGTCTTGCCTCTGTAAACATAGTGAGTTTGCTTTCACCGCTCATCATTGGAATGTATCCAATTGGCAATCCAATTGGGTTTAAACAAAATAACGGTTAAGTGAAAGGCCATGACTGATGCGCTGAAAGCAGGCAAGTGCAGCTGGCAAAAAGAAAATGATATCACAATAAGTATGGCTGTAAAAACGACATCTGCAGAGGCAGCGTTGGCAGTGTTTTTACAACCAAAATTATGTCCCGCGGCCATCAACCATTTATAATTCAGGTAGACAAAATATCCTAAATAAACAGGCCAAACCAGATTACAAAGAGGCATTTCCATCATCTGATTTATTAATAAAATACAAAACCAAGTTTTTCAAGTGATTTTTTCAATTTCTTATCACTGATGTTTTTCCTCGTTCTTTTCACCAAATGAATATTGAGTGAGTCCTGTTTTTGCAGCGCCAGAGAAAGATTCAAAACTTTAAGGTTTTTGACTTCCAGCTCCTCTAACATTTTTTTGATGATTTCGGCATTTACACTATTGGAATTGTGCAAATCTGTTATTCTCTTAGATAATTCATCGTTGGAAGCCTTGACAAATGAGGTGTTTTCCTCCGCTGTTTTTAATTGTTCTTCCCTGAGTCTTACTTCATTTTGAAGTGCCATACTTTTTTCGGCAGCTAACTGGATTTCGGCTTTAGATTTCTCGAGATTGACTTTCAGCTCTGCATTTATCATTTCGCAGGAGTCTATTTTTTCATAAGCCATTTCCAACTTTTTCTCCAAAAGACTGTATTTTTGCTCTACGGCTTTGTGTCTTTTGGATGACACGCAAGATACCAGCGCAAGCGTCAGGCATGCAATCATAATTTTTTTCATGCAAGTAATTTTAGTATATATAATTGTTAATTCAATTGTCGTAAATACAAGCCAATATTTCCTGTGTGCCCATTAAAACCAAACGCATTACCAGGAATATAACTGCCAGCGTTAAAATCGACTTCCAGAGGGCGTGGTACCATTTGTTGTTCATGAGCTTATGGGCAATAACAAACAAAATACCCAGCTCAGCAAACATTACCAGGGCCCGGGAAAAATGATAAAAAGCCGGGAATACAAAGCTAATCAGATTAATGGCTACCTCCAGGAGCATCAATTGTCCCATCATAAAAGTGATAGCCGTTGCCTGCTCCGCTAAATTCAATTTTGATTTTGGAAATAGCACATAGCTGCACAAAACATAGACCGGAATGATAATCAAAGAAAACAAACTGCCGTAATCGTTGATTATTTCTTCAAAAACTACTTCACTTTTGAGCTGCACCAATTGATCTACCTCCACATCAAATTCATTCTCTGTAAGGTCGGCCAGACCGCATCGGGTGTAAACAAAAAAATTGATACTTAAATTTAAAAAGAAGTATTTAAAGGGAATATAATACTCTTCCCGTTTGCCATGGATATATTTCTCAATGAATTGAGCAGGCCGGGTCAATAATCCCACGAAAGTCTGAGCATATTTTGTCTCAAAATCTGTAAAAATATCAAGAATGGATTCCAACAGTGATTTTATTGAAATCCTTTTCTTTTCCAGGGGGTTTCCACATTGGGAACAAAAACCACCTGTGTCCTTATGTCCACAAGATGGACATTCAACCAATTCTCCGTGCTGAGCTACATTGTTGGCCAACGATATTGTTTTGCTTTCCAATTCAAATATATTGATTAATTGATTACACAAAGATGAAATCCTTCCCCGTACTAAAGAAATAAGAAATACTGAGGTGTAGCTTTTTCCTGTTCAAGTGCCGGAATTCACAGTTGAAGTGCTTTAAGCCATTTTGGGGGAAAATGCTTACTACTGATTTACATATATTTACGCATTGTATATTCATTATATTAATGAATTAAATTACCATGCCAACAAGTTATGCTTAGCTTAATATGAAAGGAAATTTTTACCCAAAAAGTAGAAAATAACCAGACCATAATCACTTTATTATTCCCCAAAGAGTCTGATTTCATTGGAAAATGAGTTCAGTCTGTCCGTTTCTACCACCCAAAGCTGCTTTGGGTTGACCATAGAATGGTACCGATATTCCAAAAATGACAAGGTATCTCCCTGTGGACTTTGGCATATAATGGTTTGTGGCATATACTTCGGCGGCAGGCCCAATAAATCAGGAGGTGAAGCCTCCCACCAACTGCCCAATGGGGTGGGTTGAAAATTGTTGGGTACCTTCGAATGGTACCTGAATTCAAAGCTATTGCCTTCACTGCCATCCGGCAGCATGGTATTAATTTTCATCAGGCTATCACCTTCATACCTAAAATGGTACTGAGTAACCTCATTGCTGACATAATAATAGCGGTAAAAATAGGATAATCGACCCCCTTCATCATAGGTAAAGTTTTCTTCCCGTACCATCTGTCCCTGATTATCATAAGTCAGTGCATCCAATGCTCTGCGGTCCGCATCCAGTAAATAGCAGGTTTTATACTCCCAGTATTTATCTGGATGCAGGTTCAATTGTATGAGGGAATCCGGGTAGTGAATGTACTTCACACTATCTGCCCCATTGATAAAATAAATTAAATCTCCATTTGGATTATAAACAAAATTCTTTTCACTATCCCTATCCTCGTTATAGCTTACCCTTTTTACTTTATACATCGTTTTTTCCTGACCACTACCTGCTTGCCATAGCCAGTTTTGACCTAATCCCAAAAGCATAAGAATCAAAAACATCGTTGCTATAATTATTTGTGGATATACGAACAAGTTGACAAAGCTTCTGCTGTTTCCAACACCACATAATACAATCCGGAAGCAAGCGGAGTGACATTTATAGCATTTTCAGCAGGATAATCAAGTGCAGTCTTGATGAATAGACGACCTTTGGTGTCGAAAATATTTACATTGACTTTTCCTGCAAATGGGGTTTCTCCCAAATTTATGTGAATCATTTGCTCTCCCGGATTGGGAAAAACACTGGCTTCTAATCTTGCCAGTAGGTGTCCCTGTGTAGAGGAAACAACGGCTTCGGGTATAAATTGAAAAGTGACATTGCCGCTTAACGACAGGGTGTCAGGTCCTCCAAGCGCACGGCCTGCCAGGTAAAATGGATTACTTCCTTGAGCAACATCGACTAGGTGTGTAAACGAAAAGAACTCATTTAAGTAGGCTTCATTGACGCTTTGTGTTGTTAACCCCGATCCTTTAACTTCTTCATTAGGCTTTGTTGTCAAATCCATTTCAACCCTGCTTAACCCGTCTGACTTAAAATGTCCGGTGGTTCTGATCAGCAGTTTTCCCTTTTGAGGTGCATCATATGAAAACGCAGCTACATCATGGGATTCACCGCTGAGCTTACTTTCAAAGGCCTCTATGGAATTTACATGGTAGTTTACCATGTAATTGGAATAAATGGCATTTTCAGTGGTAGCAAAGTTACCAGCCAGCTTTTTCGCCATAATGTAGATGGATGAGTCCAGCTCTTCTGTTTCAAAACACTTTTGCGAAGTGTGAAATCTACCCTGACGCAAACTTGTAAAGCCCATAACCGGGCCTATTTCAATTCCAAAATCAACACTGTCTGCATTCATTTCTAATACAACCTGATCACCGTTAACTCCATAATGAATGCCCTCATAAAATAAACATACCAAACTGTCGACTACGGGCATTACATCTATTTCCCGAATCACTTCAGGAGCTTCACCGATTGAATTTGGATAAACATAGAATCCATTGCCCACGAAATTATTTCCATTATTATCTTCAGGTTCATACATTACCGTCAGTTTGCCTTTTATATCGGCATATCCGTCTCCCTTTTTGTCTGTCCAATTTTGGGCTACTGCATAAAAAGTTGATTTACCTTTGGGAAGATCAAATGTTCTATTGATTCCAAACCCCGATTCCAGATGAGCAGAATCCAGCGCATATACATTGGTATTACCATCGTTGGTTTGCCATATGGGGTAATAATGTGTACCAAAGGTGATTACATCGCCTACACTTATCTTTGCCGAGCCTTCCAACTTAAGCCACACCTTTCCCGGTTTTGGTAAGTCCATTTCAATAGAGTCCAGTACAACTGGTTTTGGCGTTCTGAGGTACAAAGCATAGTGTTCAAATTCATCACTCACCATTTGTATTTGTGAATACATCTGACTTTTCGTCAATACAAGCAAGCAAATAATCCAAATAAATTTCATTGTTTTTAATTTTATGCTGCAAAGATGTACCGGAATGACAGCTAAATAAAATCAAAAAGGTTGATGAGTATTCATTTACTACTGAAGCGTAGTAAAATTCAATTTGGATGAGAATGCAATTTTATTCTAATAATAACAAGCATGAAGACACTCATCCTGTGTTATACTACACCTTGACAAAGATTTCCTACATTTCGCGCAAACAGATTTGCATTAACTTTTTTGTTCATGGATATTTGTCTCATCAAATTAACTAAAAATGACAACAGACGAGATCAAATTGGTAAAAAGGTCTTGGAAAATACTGATGGGAGTGGATCCTTCCCTCCTGGGAGAAACTTTCTATAGCAAACTATTCGCAGATCACCCGGAGTTAAGATCGCTCTTTCCCAAAGACATGAAAGAGCAGTATATTAAGCTTACAGAGATGATGTCTTCCATCATTATGAGACTTGATCATCCGGATATCATTGCCATGACAGAAATGGGAGCCCGGCATATTAAATATGGCGTAAAGCAAGCACACTATAAAATGGTTGGTGAAGCAATGCTTTGGATGCTGAGTAAAGCCCTTGGATCTGAATGGAATACACCCACAGCAGCAGCATGGATTCAATGCTACCAGGAATTGACCAAGGCAATGACAGAGGGTGCTCCAAAGCATCTCAACCCGTAAGACATACGGTTCCTCCGATTTTTAGCACGCTTCGACCATCAAATAATAAGACCTAAGAAATTTTGCCTTACCTTAGGAGCATGAGAAAAGGGCCACTCTTGTTTCTGATTTTAATAGTCGCTTCCTCCGTACTTGGACAAAGGCCGCTTCCTGCCCGTTCAGAAAACAAAACAAGCTATGACACCAAACCCGACATCGTTTTTGACAATTACACCGAGAGAGACGGGCTTAGCAACAACAACGTAAGTTCATTAATTCAAGACAACTACGGCTTTTTGTGGATCGGTACCAGCAATGGATTGAATCGATACGACGGTAAAAAGTTTAATGTATTCAAAAAAAACAGACGGGATCCAAAATCCATACTTTCCAACCTGGTCATTGGTCTTGAGATGGACAAAAAAGGTAAAATCTACGGACTTACTCCGGACGGCATTTTCACCTATGATTACGCTACCAATGCATTTAATAATACTTACCTGGATATGAGAATGGACAAAATCTACCCAACTGATTTTGTTGTCATTGATGAAGATCTGACAGCCATTGGTACTTCATCTTCAGGGATGATACTTATGGATTTAAAATCAAAAAAATATACCCGCTACAAATTTGATCCCAACGACGTTAACAGCCTGCATACTGACCGTATTAGCCGGATTGTTAAAGACCCCAAAAAGAATGGCTTGTGGTTTACAAGTTACAGCGGCATCGGCTATTTCGACCTAGACCAAAAGAAATTCAGCAGTTACCGGAACAAAAGCGATAGTGAAGTTTTCATCAATCAAAACATCGAAGCCATCTGTTTGACACCTGAAGGCAATATTTGGTTTTTAAATAATGAAACCAAACTTTTGAAGTGTTTCAACCCGGAAAATATGAAAATATTGTATACGCTGGACTTGAGCAAAATGATGAAGATACCTTATGCCGGCACATTGTTTGAAACCAAAGACCATGAGCTGTGGTATTCCAGCATAAGTTATGAGATCATAAGGATTAAATACAGAGATGGACTGAGTTTTCAGAATATTAAAAACGACCCAACCAATCCCACTTCTATTCCCGGCAATTATGTTGGTTGTTATTGGGAAGACAGCGACCATACGCTATGGCAGGGAACGGTAGCCGGAATATCGAGGGTGAATACAGACCGGAACTTTTACAGGGTAATTCCCATCTTCCAAAAATATCCCGAATTGGAAGAAAACAATTGGCAGATTACCTGCATTGCCCAGGATCCGGTTGATCAGACCTGGTGGTGGGCATCGAGAGAAGGAGTTATTTATCAGTACAATCCTTTCAACGGGGAATCAAAATCTATTGATATCAAGGAGAAAACTGATTACCGCAATAAGTCATTTTTTATCACAGATCTGGAATTTATTGATCAAAAAATAGTAATCTGCATGTCCGGGGGTTATCCTGTTGAATGGGACAGAGCCAGCGGAAAATTCAAAATTATCTATAACGACAAAGAGGGCTTAGGAGAATATGCTCCTTCATCATATGTCAAAGAAACGGACAGCACCTGGATTATAGGAAACAATTCCCTGCCCCTGTTGAGGTGGAACAAAAAGACCGGAAAATACCAGGCCATTCACTACCCTGAACAAGATGCAAAACAATATGGTTTGAAATCAGGAAACTGGATGCAAGGCTATGTCAACCAAGGCGTGTGGATAGCGTCTGAACAAGCATTGGGATACCTGGCACCCGGTGCCAATTATTTAAAAAGGTATGCGCTGGAAGAAACATTGCCGGATGGCAAAAAAATGGCTATTACAACCGGATACTATAATTCTCTGGATGTTGACAAAGAAGGTAATGCCTGGTTTTCGCTTATTGGCAATGGCCTCTATAAAATGGATAAAAAAACGGGGAAGTGTCTTGCCTGGGACTCCTCCAATGGTCTGATTTCGGAAGTACTCAATTCATCCACACCTTCATTCGATGGAAAGATATGGTGTGCCAGTTTCAACAAATATTCAGTTTTTGACGCTCCTTCACAGCGGTTTTACAATTTCAAACTGGAACTTAGCAACAACAATTCCTTTTACTACAACTACACCATTCCTTTGGCCAATGGTCATATTTTATCTACCATCAAAGGCTTTCTGGTAGAATTTTTTCCGGAAAAAATAAACCGTCGCTATCCGGGCAATCCACCCATGATCAGCGCCATTGATGTACCCTCCGGTCAGCAATTAATCTGGAATCAGAATGAATTGGTTCTGGAACCTACCGACAATTTTCTGACCGTACATTTTGCATCCCTGAGCAGTCCCAATATTTATGATTATTATTTTCAGTACAAAATTGATGGCATTAATAAAGACTGGATCAAGGCAGATAAGGATGATAAAGCCAATTACACAAATTTATCCGCCGGTCATTATGTATTTGAACTACAGGCCATATCCAAAGATGGAAAATGGCAATCTCCCATCAAAACACTTTCATTTTACATCAAAGCACCTTTTTATAAGACCTGGTGGTTTTTGTTGGTGATGGCTATAATTTTGGGAGTAACGTCATATTTCATTATCCGAAACAGGATTGAAAATTTACGTAAAATCAATAAGCTCAAAACCATGGCACAGCTGCTGGAGAAAGAAAAAACAGTAGTGATGTATGAAAATTTAAAACAACACCTCAACCCCCATTTTCTTTTCAATTCCCTGACTTCTTTGGGCAGTCTCATTAGGATAAATCCCAAAGAAGCAGGAGAATTTTTGGATACCATGAGCAAAGTCTACCGGTACATTCTCAAAAACAAAGAAAATGAAACGGTGCCGTTGGGAGAAGAATTGAAGTTTGTAGAATTGTATATTCAATTACAAAAAACGCGATTTGGTGAGGGTCTCAACATAGATATCAATATTTCAGAAGAATTTAAACACCGGAGGATTGCCCCTGTAACCCTTCAAAATCTGGTAGAAAATGCCATAAAACACAATATTGCCGATGTTGAAGAGCCCCTGTTGATATATTTATACACAGAAGACGATTATTTGGTTGTTAAAAACAGATTAAACCGTAAAAATTATGTCGAAACCAGCAACGAACAAGGATTGAAGAGCATGGTGTCGCTATACCGATTTTTGGCTGATCGACCCATGATTATTGAGGATACCGGAGATACCTGGTCTGTAAAAATTCCTTTAATTTAATAATAGACGAATGATAAAAGCACTTATTATTGAAGATGAAAACCTGATCGCAAGAGAGTTGCAATACAAAATCAGTGAAATCAATGCAGAAATCTCCATATTGCAGGTTCTGCCCAGCATTCGCTCAGCAACCAAATGGCTGGCTGAAAACCCGGAACCAGATCTCATTTTTGCTGACATACAACTCAGTGATGGGAACAGTTTTGAAATTTTCACTAAATTCAATCTAAGTTGCCCAATTATATTCACAACTGCATACGATGAATATGCTATCCAGGCGTTTAAAGTCAATGGTATAGACTATCTTCTGAAGCCTGTCGATCGCGAAGAACTGAACAAAGCCATTCAAAAATGCATGACCATCATTGAAAGTAAGTCAGCGTACCCTACCAACATTGAGCAATTGATGTCATTGCTTCAACATCCGGATCTAAGCAAACCCAAATACAAAGAATCACTCATTGTCAATCATAGAAAACAATGGGTTCCTATAGCAGTGAAGGACATAGCCCTGTTTTATAAAGAAAGCATACTGTATTTGTACACACATAGCGGGGACAAATACCCTCTGGACTTTGAAACCCTTGATGAGCTGGAAGCCCTGCTAAATCCGGAAATATTTTACAGAGCTAACCGACAAGCGATTATCCATTACGAAGCCATCGCTTCGGTCAAACCAAAGGAAAACCAAAAATTGACGGTGGCACTCAAACCCTCTATAAAAGTAGAAGTTGACATAAGCAGGGAAAAAGCTCCCGGTTTCAAAAAATGGCTCGACAGGTAAAATACCTTAGGTCAATTGATAGAGACCAACTCATGACTACTTTACATTAAAGGATGCCTAATAATTTTGAGATTTCCTGTTTTTTACTGCGGGAAACGGGAATGTGAATTTGATTACTCAGAATGATCTCCATACCTTCACTTTTAACAATCTTATCAATAAACTTAGTATTGACTAGCCATGAAGCATGTGGACGTATAAATTGCGGTAACTGTATCATCTCTTCGAGGTCTTTTAAATTTCTGGAGAGGAGATAGGGTTTGGGCTGACATTCACAATAAACCTTGCAATAACTTCCTTCGGCCTCACAGCAAATAATCTGGTCAGCATTTACAAATATGATTTCCTGACCGATAGGCAGTAGAATTTTTTTAGTCCCAGGATTGTTTTGCCAATCACTAAAATATTGAATTAAAGATTGAGACAACAATGGGATATCTTTCAACTTAGCCGCAGCCTCCATTAATTCTGTTTTATCAATTGGCTTCAACAGATAATCAATGGCATTAAACCGAAAGGCCTTGAGTGCGTACTGATCATAAGCTGTGGTGAAAATCACCTTACTTTGCAGCTTAGGCAGTCTTCGCAACAAATCAAAGCCGTTTAATACAGGCATTTCTATATCAAGGAAAATAACATCGACCTGGTGATGGTTAAGATAATCAAGCGCCAACATTGGATCATTAAATACGGCTACCACTTCCAGCGATGGGCAGTGCTTTTGGATCAGGATATTCAGCACATCGGTGCAAAATACCTCGTCGTCAAGTAAGAGTGTTTTCATTCTTATATATCATAATGTTTACTGTGGTTCCAGCCCCTTTTCCGGCCGGATCCAGTTTATCCATAATATTTATCTCGGTTTTTATACCTACTGTTCTGGAAATCAATGAAAGCCTATCAGCCGTAAGTTTCATGCCATGGGACTTTCTGGTTTGATCTTTTCCGTCATTCGCTGCTTTTCTTCCTATCCCATTATCATCAATTGAAATTTTTATCCCTTCGTTGCCATTCATACTAATAATCACATTCAAATATTTCAATCCTTTTTGATCATTCCCTGGTAATAAGCCATGCCAAATCGCATTTTCTACGTACGGCTGTAAAGTCATGGGTGGAATTTGCCATCTTGAAGCATCAATGCCATCACGTATTTCAATTTTCCAGCTAAACTTTTCATGAAAACGCATGGCTTCTAAACCAAGATACAAATGGAGGGCAGCCAATTCTTTTTCAAGAGATATTATCTCCTCCCTACTGTTATCCAGCACCATTCTGATAAGACGTGAAAATCGGGTTAAATATTCTGAAGCCAAATCAGCTTCATTCATAAGTATAAACCTGTTGATGGAATTGAGACAATTAAATATGAAATGAGGGTTCATCTGAGCACGCAAAGCGGTCATTTCCATTTGTGACATTGCTTTAGACAATTCACTTTTTACAGCCTCTTCCTTTTTTATCAATCGAATGCGATGGTTGTATACACCATAAATTGCCGCCAAAATAATGACAATGAAGATGAACCAAAAAATTTTGGTCATGTACCATGGTGGCAATATTACAAATCCAAATTCCAGTGTCCTGGCAGTACTGTCGGATCTTCGAATTCTGAGCGTATATGTATCGGGGGCCAGATTGAAAAAGTTCAACTCATTCCGAATATCAAAAGGCTGCCAGCTTCGACCATTCAAAGAATATTCGCATTTGGGTTTTAACCAATTATTTCTCAATAAACAACCCGCAACTACAGAAATGCTGTTTTGTTGTGCACTTAATTTTAAATGCTCATATTCATGTATTCTCTTGCCATTTACTTTCACCTCTGAAAGATACAGCATGCCTGTTTCGCGCTCACCCAGTATTACTTTCGGATCAAAACCAAGCAAAGTTGATGGAAACAGATTTTGAAAAAACAAGCCATAGCCATCAGTTGATAACCGATGAAAAAATTGTTTTCCTATTCGGTGATATGAATAATTACTTACTTTATCATTATGCAAACAATACAATCCACTCTGGGAAGTACCCCAATAATTTCCGTGTTGGTCGACCACGCCAAAACTGACATTATCTGTAGGAATACCTTGCGCCTGAGAAAACTTCTTCATTTGCATATTACCAGCATTAACTACCATAAGACCATGATCAAGCAGTGCCAGATGTACCTTTCCCTTGCCATCTCCTACAATGCTGTTTATGGTGGAAGCACCGCCTCCCTCCTCCATTTGAAGTGGGTAATGTTTGTTGGTAAGCTTGTTTGATTCAATAACGTATACACCATTCCGTTCCTGGGCCAACCAAAATTTTTGTGTCAACCCTTCATAAAACAGATCGCTGAAATTTCCTTTTGTGTTGGGGCTAAAAAAAGGTTCAATTCGTTTGGCCGTTTGATTGATCAGCCAGATACCCGTATTGCGTTCCCTGACGTACAATTGGTGGTTGTTGTCTTTCACAACATTTCTGAATTCGGGTTCCATTGTGTGGGGAAAGTGGGCGGTCGTGAAAGGCTCGGCAAAGCTCAGCGAGAGGTCAACCTTACAAATGCGATCCGACAATACCAGGATGCCGGATTGTGTCCCCGTTTTAAGAAAATTCTGGAACACACCAACCTGGTTACTTTTGTCAGGATTTAGTATATAAGTGTATTGATTTGTCAATAAATCGTAAATCAACACCTGCCTGCGGTTCCAATCGCCAATGATTATACTATTTCCAATACCCGTATGTTGAGCTACATTATTGGAAAAACCTGCCGGCAATTGTAACTTCTTCTCAATCCACCCGTTTGAAGGCTTTCTCATTTGCATGAATGGCAGATTGCCGAACATCAAAAAAAACAATTGCCCTTCCGATTCATATGCTTTCCAGAACCTTCCGGTTTCGACTCCTGACATTTCTCCGGTCAACTCAAATTGAATAGGAGAAAAGGAAGAAAGGGATGGTCTGTATAACAACATTTTTTTATCAGACAGCATCAAAAGACTATCGCGACCCAAAGGCAAAATATCTGTAATTACGGACTGGTTTTCTGAATCACATTTCTTGTGTATCCATGAGCCCGAAGTGGGATTGAATATATAAAAACACTGATCATAAGTGCCAATCCACAACTTTCCTTCTTTGTCAATATAATTCAAATAGAATGCCCAATAATCATCAATATTGGCGTTGGGATGATAAACGAATGTACCGGTTCGTGTATCAACTGAAAACAAGCCATAAACGGAAAGAATGTACAATTCAGAGGCATTCTTTCGCATGACTTCAAGCACTGCATTGTTTCTCTTTTCTTGTTTTACAATACCTGCCTTTTTAGCGAATTCAAACCATCCTGACTTTTTGAATTTTTGGGTTGCAGGATCAAAAATGATGACATCTCCATAGCCACCCAACCACAATCTGCCATCGCTATCTTCGGCAATTTTACCTCCGGAAATCCCTGAAAACAGACCGGGATCTGCTTTGTAATTGACAAAACGATGACGCTGCTTTTCATAAAAACTCAGGCCGTACAATGACTTAATCCAAATTCCGCCTTTGTTGTCTTTGAATACATAATCACACTTATTAGCCAGCAAGGAAAATGGGTCGTTTTCTTCATGTCTAAAACAATAGAATGAGAAGCCATCAAATCGGCTTACCCCGTTTTCAGAGGTCATCCAGACGAAACCATCATTGTCTGCACAAATGGCATTTGATCCGTTTGCACACATACCGTCCTTTTCACTAAACCCCCTGGCTTCATAAGTAGCCTGAGCCATTAAGTCAAAACCCAAAAGAATTAACATAAAAAACAACAGCAAGCTTCCCGGTGTGAATCTCATTTTGGGGGATACAACATCTTTTTTGTAAATATAACAAATAGAGGTAAAGGAGTGAATGGTTTTATCATTTTTACATACTCCGGCTTAGCTTCTTCTATAAAATCCCAGCATAATCATAAAAAAACAAAACACCACAAGCAAAAGGTCAGTAAGTATTAGACCTACGCCAAAAATATGAGCTTTTTCAGGATCATTTTCGTCCATTACCACTTCAACCTTATCGTTGATTTCATAATTAAACCAGGGAATAAGGATTACCGATGCGGAAAATCCATCTATCGAGTCAAGGCTGGCGGGTGCAATGGGATACCGAAATACAGGGCGCCTCGACCTTCTTCCTTTGTGTTTTCTGGCTGTATTTTCTTCAAACACGTTTTTACTGGATTTTGACCCTCTGAATCCAATCACCCTTCCCTCGACCGTTTGTCCTGCCCATTTATACCGAATGGTCTCCACCAATGGTTTACCAATGATATAGAGTAAGATTAAACCACCTGCAATCAGCAATAATCGGAACAGTGCTACCATGATTTACTTACCGGCGTTATAAATAGAAAATAATAAAGCTTTGCTAATTCTCCGGCCTGCCTTTTTGCCAATATGTCCTTGCCCGTCGCTGGTATCGATTCCATTCACATCGCTAGGATCAGAGGCAGAATTCCTGTTTTCAGGACAAATGCGCCATACACCCCCCTGCTGACATGCACCATCATTGCTCTCTAAAGCCTGTAAATCAAAGACCACATCTTTGGATGCGAGATTTTTCCTCATCCATTCGCCCACCTTCATGCGAGCGGGGTTCCCATCATAGCTTTCAACGGAATAGACCAAAGGGGGTGTCATATGCACCCATCTGAGATCGGGTATTTCCTTTTTAAGATCATTTACCATTTTGAGATAAGCATCCTGAACTGACAGGTAATTATTATCATCAATATCTGCATATCCAAATTTAAATATGGCTATATTCATTTTCCCTTTACTGCGTTGGACAGCCTCTTTAAAAACCCTGATTTTTTCATAGGGATCACCATTTGGAATACCACCTACATCGACAAAAATACCACCCATCAAACCTTTATCCGCAATATCGTCAGGCCCGAAATATTCAAAGGGAAAGCCGTTTGTCTTACATCCTTCTTCCAGATCTTGACCAACAGATTGATGTAAGAAAAGTGTGTTCCAGGCCTTGATTCTGTTTTTTTCTGCTAAAGCCAGGGCATCCCAGGCCATTACTCCGCTGGTGCCTACAACCCCCGGCAGACCTACCCCTAATTTGGGGTCAACTGCGATTGGGTCATCAGGGTCATTTGTCGTTGTGTTATCCTTATTACAGGAAAGCAGCAACCATAATACACAACACAAATAAAACAAGGCTGCATACCGCATTGGGTTTTGTGATTTATTCTTCATAATAGAATTTTCCTTCTGTTATTATTAATTCTTTACCACTGGGGCAAGTGAGTTTGCCGGAGAATGAAGCCTCCACTATAGTAGGATTTTTGGTAGCTTTGATAACATCGAAAGCCACTTCAAAACCCATCATGGAACCGCAAAGATATTCCTCTTCAGACCAATTGCCCATTTGGGCTACACTGAGGGCAGGGTTTCCATTTTTAAAATTGTATTTTCCGGGACCTGTGGTTTTATAAATATTGACCGTAAATGATTTTTCGCTTTTGTCCTTTTTTCCAGATGAGCCTCCTATTATAATAAGCTGATCATACCCTTTTGGGTGAAATGCTCCCACAATGTCGTGATCTGCTTGCCATAACTGACCATTAATTTTCATTGATAAAAAATTGGTGTTACCGCTGTTGATAGTTTCACCTGACTGCTTTGTTTGTGTTTTGGGTTGGTTGCTACAAGCCAGAATTGTGGCCAGCAATATTGTAAATATCATTTTAGTCATCGTTGATTTTTATTATTGTTTCTCGTAAGTTTCCAATACAGCACCTCCCGTTAGTTTTGGGGTGCCTACCAATCCATTGTCATTGTATTGCTGCACCAATAAACCGTCACTTACTTTCATTGTCATCTTATCTTTTGCGGAAAATTCAAGGTGTCGATAGAGATATACCAATGGCGATTCGCTGGTAAAAATAATGACAAGATAGCCGCTATCATCTCCAAAATCATAACTCCAGGTGCCTGAAGAATTGCCTAAAATACCGGTGTTGGTAATTTTTCCAGAAATGTATTCATCTTCTATTTTATCCACTTCAAATGACAAAAGAGTTTCTCCGGGTGCAAAAGCCAAATTTGAATGTTGTGTTTTACCATCGCTGAAATGAAGTGAAATATCAGCGGTCCTGCAAAACCAATCGCCTTCTATCAGTTGAGCCAGATCTTCTTCCTGCGATAATTCTTCCTCTTGTGAGCAGCCCATCAGCGCTATAAAACACAAGCAAAGCAATACGCCTAAATTCCATTTTGTATTCATATCCTGTTAATTTATTTTACCAAAAAATGCCATGCCTTTACCTGCAACCTGATTGCTGCCAATGAGGAATCTATGGGTATTGGAATCCAAAGCAACAGACATTCCGAAATAGGTATTTTGAAGAGCATTGGGTTCCGAAATGGCCTGCATGACTTTCCAAATGGATCCTACTTTGACAAACAATAGTGCCTTTCCTTTGCTCACATTAGCATTTGCAGCGCCTACCAATGCGTACTCATGGGTGATGGCCACACTTTGCCCAAATCGATCAAGCCCCACGCCATTGGGATCTGTTATCTTTTGAGAAAATTCATAAACACTGTTGTTTTTCGAAAAAATAGCAGCCGAGCCTTTGTCATTCTGGTTTCCAATTTGTGAGGCTATTACAATTCCATTTTTACACGCTAAAAAATCACCCATGGTATCTCCATTTGCACCTGCAGGATCTATTAGCGTTTGCGAATAGTTCCATATCCACCCATCGAATAGATAAACATGCACGGCTCCCTGCGTATTATAAGTAAGGTTTTGCCATGGCACACCAATCATCAATTCCAAATCACCATTGATGGCTACTGCACTTCCAAAATGAGCAGAATTATTGAGATTGACATCGGTGATGGCCTGCCATTGATTGTATTGAGCTCCATCGTCTTTAAAAATGACAACAGCACCTTTATTATTGGAGGTGTTGGTATCAAAGTAGGGCACCCCGCAAATGATATATTCATTGATTAATGTTACCGATGTCCCAAATTTATCACCCGGGAACCCCGGTGTCTGGCCTATTTTTTGAAAATAATTCCAGCTTGCACCATCATACCGAAAGATAACTGCAGTCCCCTGATTTACATTCGAAGCCACATCATCTTCGGGTATACCTGCTATAATGGTGTTTCCGCTGATGGCTACTGATACTCCTAAATAATCATTGGCTTCGCCCGCAGGGTCCACGAGTTTTTGTACAAAATTCCACTGCGTGCCATCAAATTGATATACAGACAAGCTTCCCTGATCTACGTTGCTGCCCACATCATCACCAGGACTCGAAATGACAGCAAAATAACCATCAATGGCCGATGCTTCACCAAAACGATCATTTGCCTTTCCTTCATTATCAGCGACCGGAAAATAGTCCCCAATATTTTGATTGGTAGCACAATCACCCCAATTACCAAATCCTGCGGTTGCAGGTCCTCCTGACATCTGTGATGCCCAAGCCATGGTACCATTTCCATTACTGGTAAGGACCTGACCTGCGGTACCACCGGCCCCATTTATTTTGATTTCACCACTGAGCTGAATATTGCCATTGACATCCAACTTTTCAGCAGGCGCATTCACATCAATGCCTACATTTCCCGTTTGGGCAGTTACACTAATTATATTCATGCTGATAAATAAAACAAGAAAAACACCAGAAAAGAAAAATTTAATAATCATAGACATTTGAAATTAATGATTAGAAAAATCAACCAAAATAGATGCAACTTCTGCGGGTTCACTGATCATGGCATCATGCCCTCCTTTCAGCATTTCATAATAATGATATCCCTTTATTTTCGCTCTTTGTGCTGCTTCGATAAACCAGGGTGATTCTGTGGTAAGCAAGACATAGGCCTTCTTTATTTTTTCTGAAAGTGGTCCTGACAAGTTCACCGGTTGTCCGAATGTGGCTCCTGATTGAGGACCCAGCCTTTTTTGAGCCCATTCGATATCATGAGGATCCCTAACGCCCCATGCCTTTGCGGTTTCACGGGGAGGTACCTTCCATGCATTGGGCCCTGGGTTTTTAGGCGCACCCGGTGGTGGAGGTGGTGTATAGTCTTTGAGTGCCTTACCACTTTCAGGCATAAAGGCATCCAGGAAAACCAAATGACTGATCCGTTCTGCAAGGCGATCTGCCACACCGGTTACCACCATTCCTGCATAGCTGTGTCCCACCAAAACTACATGGGTCAAATCTTCGTATTCAATAACATTGACAACATCTTGTATGTGTGTATCGAGATTGATATTTTCATTTAACAGATGTGACCGTTCTCCCAAGCCCGTCAGCGTTGGGGCAAACACTTCATAACCCTGATTATTAAGATACGCTTTTAATTTTTTCCAGCACCATCCGCCATGCCAGGCACCATGCACCAAGACAAATACCGGCTTTGTGTTGTTGGGTGATTTGGTTGCCCCGTGCACGACCACAGATGTGGCCAAAAGAGGAAGCAATCGTAAAATGTTTCTCCTATTCATGGAATGTTTTTGTTAATCTTAGAATGCGATGGGAGGACCCGTTACCTCCATTTCATGGTCTTTGAAAACATCGTAACCTTTGGGGAAATTTCCTTTGCCTACGGTGTTAAAAAATTGTTCCATCTTACCGGCTGGTTGAAAGAAGAACAACAGCTGTCCGGTATCGGTGGTCTGTGCCCAGGTGTGGGGTACCGCCTTGGGTAAAAAGATCATATCACCCGGACGAAGTGTAAATGTTTCATCGCCACATTGAAATAAGTAGCTACCTGAAGTCACATAAAAGGTCTCATCCTGAAAAGGATGTACGTGCATAGGTGGTCCTCCTCTTTTTTTACCCTGGTACTCAAAAATCGACAATTGATCACCGGTATCGGCACCAGCCACTTTCAAATAATTAATACTGGCACCTCCGAGTACATTGGGCCTATCTTTTCGCACCTGAGAAGCCCTCACTACAAAACCCTGACTCAGGACTTCAACGGTGGTATGCACTTCTTGCAAATTCAGGCCCGGACCGTGGTTGACAATGCCATGGGCTTCACCGATGACCTGGGCCTGCTCTCGGGAGAGTTGGCCGGCAGTTCTGGTCATTTCAAGAAAAAACTCTTCCATCTTACCTGCGGGTTGCAAAAAATAAAACAACTCCCCTTCATCAGAAAGCTGGATCCAGGTATGGGGAAGATTGCGGGGCAGAAAGATGAGGTCTCCCTGGTTGAGTTGTGTTTTTTCATCTCCCAGGCGAAAGAGGTACGTTCCTTTTAATACATAAAACATTTCATCCTGATGGGGATGGGCATGGAAACTGGGACCTGTCTTCTCTATTCCCTTGTACCAAAAAGTAGAAAGCTGCCCATCGGTATCTTTTGAAGAAAGTTTGAGGTCGTTGGGGTTGACCCCTTTAAAAGGAGTAGGCATGCCAAATCTGCTGTCCCCTCCCCTGACCACAATGGCGCCGCTTTTTCCTTTGATGATTCCCCGGCCATTCCACTGAGCGGCGATCAAAGGAAATCCCAAGACAGCAACTTTGATAAAACTCCTCCTGTGCATTGTTTTTCTTTTGTCCAAAATTACAAAGGGCAAAAAGCGTGAGGGTCCGGCAGTTTGTAAATGACATTGCTCACCTTGTATTTGGTAAGGGAAGTCAGAACCATTTTGTGCCCCGGGGGAAAGGATGGTTGCAAAATAAAAACCAGAAACGACCATTCACAAATCCGTATTTACCTTTAAAGGGACGGTCAAGTAATTTTAGGCAAAAAAGAGATGAGGTATTTAATTGCAGGCATGTGTCTTATATGGGTTACCGCTTTGATTCAAGCGCAAAAAGTGGGCATCCAGAATTCAGACCCACAGACCACACTGGATGTAAGTGGTGATCTTGCGCTGAGGGGGATCCAGCTAACATTGGCAGAAGGAAATCAAAATTCGCTTTCATTGGGGCCCACAGCAGCCTCGTGTTACAGGATCATTGGCCCGACACTGCCCTTTTCCGTATCCGGAATCCAAAGCGGAGTGGAAGGCAAATTGTTGTGGCTGCACAACGTTTCAGCGGCTCCTATGATCATCTTACACAACGATGTCAATGGATTGGCCGGAGAGAAAATAATAAACGCGGATGGCAGAAACCTCACCCTGCCGAGTGATGCCAGCATCTTTTTAATGTATGATGCCATGAGCAGTGCCTGGCGGGTAGCGGGTCATACGGCTTCAATAGCGTGGCAAAAAGAGGGCAATGCCGGAACCGATGCCAGTCAGCATTTCATAGGCACAACAGACGCACAGGCGTTGAAATTTAGAATTAACAATACCCCGGCAGGCCGATTGGACAGTGTGCAGACTTTTTTAGGTAAAAATGCCGGGACGAATACAACTTCCGGCATTTACAATGTGGCGATAGGTAGTGAAAGTCTGGTCAACAACATGACAGGAGGCGACAATACGGCTGTAGGCACCGGGAGTTTGTATTTCAACAATGCTTCACAAAACACAGCCATAGGCAGGAATGCCCTTTTTAACAACCAATCCGGATTTGCCAATACAGCCATAGGCAACCATGCCTTGTATTCCAATGCCGCAAGGTCGTTATTGGTAGCCGTTGGCGACAGCGCTTTGTTCCACAACGGACTCAATGCCACAGAACTCTATCATGGAACCGCCAACACGGCCCTGGGAGTAAATAGTTTGAATAAAAATAAAACAGGTTACGACAATACGGCTGTTGGTTATCAGGCTATGTATAGCAATGAAAATGGCTCAGCCAACACAGCAAATGGAGTTTTGAGTTTGTATAAAAATTCAACCGGACAAGCCAATACAGCGGTGGGATATCAAAGCCTATCCAACAACACCATCGGCAGTGCGAATACTGCAATTGGGTATGCAAGCCTGGTTACAAATCAACTGGGAGTGGCCAATACAGCAGTAGGTTATCAAGCGTTAACCCTCAATTTTTCCGGAATAAACAATGTGGGAATGGGAGCCTTTTCGCTCTTCTATTCTACAGGTGGGAACCAAAACACTGCGCTGGGATATAGCAGTCAATATTTCAATCAATTAGGATCCCGAAACACAGCTATCGGCTCCGGAAGTTTGTATAGCAATACCAATGGCGTATCGAACGTGGCAATTGGCGCCAACGCTCTCAGATTGGCTACGTCTCCAAACTACATTGTAGCTATTGGTGATAGTTCCTTATACAATAACGGTGTGGGAGGTAATATTCCGCAACATGGCACCGGCAATACAGCTGTGGGGAGTAAGGCACTGCTCAATAATACACTGGGTTACGATAATACCGCAATGGGGTACCAATCTCTGTACACAAATACAGCGGGTAGAGGCAACTCTGCGTATGGCGTATTGGCTCTGCACATTAGTAATGGAAATTTCAATACTGCATTAGGTTTCCAGGCACTGGCGCTGAATCAAACGGGAGGTATGAACACAGCCGTAGGAGCTTCTGCCCTCCGCGACAACACAGTGGGGGTCAGAAACGTTGCCATTGGTGCCAATGCTTTGACTATCAACAACACAGGCAGCCGCAATACAGCGGTGGGCGATAGTGCCCTGGTTTACAATGAAAGCGGATCTTATAACACGGCCATAGGACAAAGGTCCAACAACAGTCTTTCGCTGACCAATAGTGTAGCCGTCGGTTACTTTTCTTATCCCAACAATGACAATGTTGCCTTGTTGGGAAATACAGCAACTGCCTCCTGCGGTGGCTATGCCAACTGGACCAATTTCTCAGATGGTCGATTCAAAAAAAATGTGCGGGAAGAGGTAGTCGGATTGTCGTTTATCAAAGCATTGCGTCCAGTGACTTATCAAATTGATCTGCCTGCCCTGAATCAATTTGTTTATAAAGAAGAGGCTGCTCAATACACCCAATCGCTACAGGCCGCCCTGGAAGCAAAGGAGAAGGTGATTGTCAGTGGTTTTATCGCCCAGGAGGTAGAACAGGCAGCCACTGAAGCGGGCTATGATTTTGATGGGGTCATTGTGCCAAAAGATGTCAATAAAGATCACTACCAGTTGAGTTACGCCAGCTTTGTGGTGCCATTGGTAAAAGCCGTACAGGAACAGCAAGCTACCATTGAAGACATGCAAAATAAAATTTTGAATCTGGAAAAAATGGTATCTATACTCGTAGAAAACAAAAAATAGGAATAAAATACTGTTTGTCGTTATTTTTTAAACTTCAATTAAAATTTAATTTGGTATTATTCAAGATTTCTGCCAAATTTAATTTACCCCTTATAATCAGAGAAAGTCTGGTAGTTATGCCGGGCTTTCTTTTTTTTTGGCTAAACCCTTGACAATTTGTTTTATTAATTCGATATTTGTCGAAATATCAAATTTATCGTGCAGTCCGTTTTTAAAGCATTGAATGATGAAGTCAGGAGGGATATCCTGGAGCTATTGAAAACCAGAGATATGACAGCAGGAGAAATTGCCGATCAATTTAATTTGGGAAAACCCACCATCTCACACCACCTGGATATATTGCGACAGGCCGATCTGGTGAGTTGCCGTAAGCAGGGACAATTTGTTATTTATTCTATCGAGACCTCAGTCATTGATGAAGTATTAAAATGGATGATGGGCTTCAGTAATCACACAAAAAACAAAACCAAATAAAACACATCACTATGGATTCAAAAAAACTTATTTTGGCCGTTGCCATTTTGGCTATACCGTTTTTATACTTAGCCCTGGTATGGAATCAATTGCCAGATCAGGTCGCCCTTCATTTTGGGGCCGACGGCACACCTGATCGTTACGGTGATAAAACAGAATTGTTTTCTGCCCTGGGTATTTTGACTGCGGTGGGACTCATCGCCTTTGGGCTCATTCAATGGTTGCCCAGCATTGATCCCAAAAAAAATCTGGAAACTTCGGCTACCACTCTTTTCAAATTTGGCCTTTCGCTGGTTGTTTTTATGGCTATCATCAACATATATATCATCTATTCTTCCACGCATCCTACAGAAGGGAGATTGATCTTTGTTATTTTGGGTGGTCTTTTTGCCTCTATTGGCAACCTAATGCACAGTGTTAAACCCAACTATTTTATTGGCATGCGACTTCCCTGGACATTGGAAAGTGAAGCCAACTGGAGAGCAACCCACCAACTGGCTTCCCGAATCTGGTTCGCAGGGGGTATTGCCATGGCGGTTCTTGCCTTGTTCCTTCCCATGAATTGGGTGTTGGGTGTATTTATTACCCTCGTTGTGTTGATGACTATTATCCCAACGGTTTACTCCTACCGCTATTTTAAAGTTAGGGGATAGGTGATAGAGACTTTGGGTTAGTTCTGAAGTATAAATTATAAAAGAGGGGCGGTTATCGTTATTGGATACACCGCCCTTTTGCATTTATCTACTTTAGTCTCGACTTTCTGATGTTAACACTGGCCACCTTGTACTCAGGACACATGGCTTCGCTGTCTCTCTCACTACTGGTAATGGTATTGAGCTGCAACTCCGGGAAATGGAAGGTTGTGCTCAGTATGCCGGGTTTCACCTCATCGGTGATTCTGGCTTTGATGTCAACCTTGCCACGAGGCGATTCCACACAGACCATGTCGCCATCTTTGATGAAGTGCCTGGCTGCATCATCAGGGTGGATCATCAAAATGTCTTCCGTGAGGATGATGGCATTGTTGGTGCGCCGGGTCATCGTACCTGAATTGTAGTGTTCCAATTCCCTATTGGTGGTGATGATATACGGGTATTCTTTTTGGTGGGTCCTCACCTCATTGGTCTCCTTGTATTCGGCAAAATGGAATTTCCCTTTACCTCTTTTAAAACTTTCGATGTGCAGGATCTCGGTGTCTTTGCCATCGGCTGTTACCGGCCATTGTTTGCCGTTTTTGCCCAGTTCATGCCACTTCACCCCTTCAAAGAATGGTACAATGGCTGAAATTTCCTGCAATAGGGTATCCGGATCATAAGGTGGCTGGTCAAAACCCATCCTGTTCATAATATCCACCAGGATCTGGCCATCAGGCTTGGTGCCTTCAATGGGTTCAACTACCTTCTGTACTTTTTGAATTCTGCGCTCTCCATTTGTAAAGGTACCGCTCTTTTCCAGGAAAGAAGCAGCGGGCAATACTACATGCGCCTGCTTACAAGTCTCGCTCATAAAGATTTCCTGCACCACAATCAGATCGAGGTTCGCCATGGCCTTCATTACATGATGGGTATTGGGATCGGTTTGGACCACATCTTCTCCCATCAACCACAGTGCCTTGAGTTTTCCTTCAATGGCAGCTTCGTACATTTCCGGAATTTTCAAACCCTTGCGCGTAGGGATTTCGGTTTTGTAATGCAAAACATATTTTTTATTGATCTCCGGATCGTAAGCATCCATATAACCTGCGCCCTGGTGTGGCTGACAGCCCATGTCAGCGGCTCCCTGGACGTTGTTTTGGCCCCGCAATGGATTTACGCCTACGCCTCTTCTTCCTATGTTACCGGTGATCATCGCCAGATCTGATATCAGCATCACCGTGAATGTTCCCTGGCTGTGCTCTGTTACACCAAGACCATGAAACGACATCGCGTTGGGTGCTGTTGCATAAGCAATGGCTGCTGCTCTGGCTTTATGTCTGTCTACACCCGTTACCTGCTCCAGTTCATCGATGCTGAGGTTGAGGATTTGTTGCTTGAATTCTTCGTATCCTTCCGTGCGACTGTCAATAAAACCTTTGTCTTCCAGTCCTTCGGTGATGATGTAATACAACATCATATTGAGCATAGCTACGTTGGTACCCGGTTTGAGCTGCAGATGGTGCGTAGCATATCTGGCCAACTCCGTTCTCCTGGGGTCGATCACAATGGTGGTCTTTCCCTTCATAGCAAACTGTTTGAGTTTGGCTCCGGTCACAGGGTGCGCATCGGTAGGATTGGCACCTATCACCATAATAGCATCTGTATATTTGAGGTCGATGATCGAGTTGGTAGCTGCACCCGTACCAAAAGCTCTTTGCATACCCAGGGCTGTGGGTGAATGACACACCCTGGCACAAGAGTCAATGTTGTTGGTCCCAATAACAGCCCGGATGAATTTCTGCATCAGGTAGTTTTCTTCGTTGGTACACCTCGCTGAAGAAATGGCTGCAATGGCGTCGGGGCCATGCTGGGCCTTTATTTCATTAAGCTTTTCTGCAATGTAATCATAAGCTTCATCCCAGGTGGCAGGCTGCAACTCCCCATTTCGTTTGATCATGGGGGTACGCAATCTATCGGGATGGTTGTAAAAAGAAAACGCATATCTACCCTTTAGACAAGTGTGCCCCTGGTTAACGGCAGCATCGTAAGGTGCCTGGATAGATTTTACTTTATCTTCAACCACAGCGACTTCCAGGTTGCAACCTACACCACAATAGGTACAAACGGTCCTGATTTTTTTATCTGCTACAACAGCTTTGGATTCAAATATATCGGAGATGGCCGAGGTGGGACAAGCCTGGGCACAGGCACCACAGCTCACACAGCTACTTTCGGCAAAGGTAGTTTCAAAATCTTTGACAATGTGGGCATCAAAGCCTCTGCCTGCCATGTTGAGCACCATCTGACCCTGTACTTCGTCGCAGGCCCTGACACAACGACCGCAGTTGATGCACTTGGAAAAATCGGTAGTCATGTAGGCATGACTCAGGTCCTTGGTCCTGTCGAGGTGGTTTTTACCTTCGGGATACCTTACTTTTCGGATACCTACCCTGGCAGCAACGGTCTGCAACTCACAATTGTTGTTGACTTCACAGGTAAGACAGTCGAGCGGATGATCGGTCAACACCAACTCAATGATGTTTTTACGCAACTTTGTCACTCGCTGACTATCGGTATAAATAAACGAATTGGGTATGGCAGGTGTGTGACAGGAAGCCTGAACCTTTCTGGGGCCTCCCTCTGTGAGCGCAACATCCACGCTGCACACCCTGCACGCACCAAACGGTTCGAGGTTGGGCGCATCACAAAGGGTGGGCACATACGTTTGCCCCAAATGCCTGCGTACAAAGGCCAGGATGGTTTCTCCGTCTTTGAGTTCGTAGGCTACGTCGTTGATGTAAGCTGTTTTTTCCATTCTCTGTTATGCTTTAAAATACGGCTTCAACTCTTCTGAAAAATAGGTCAGTGCGTTTTTGATGGGCAGGGGCAGACCACCTCCGAGGGCGCAAAGTGAGCCCACCTCCATGGTTTCCAAAAGGTCATCGAGCAAGGCCCTGTCCATTTTGTATTCACTGTTTCGCGATTTATCTATCATTTCGTACCCCCTCGTAGACCCCAGTCTGCAGGGGAAACATTTGCCACAGCTTTCGTGTGCGGTAAAGCGGAAAAGGTGTTCTATGTATTCGATCATGGGGAATGTTTCGGGAATACAAACCACCGATGCGTGTCCCAACAAAAATCCTTTACCTGCAAACGATTCAAAATCAACCGTAAGTTCATTTATTTTATGTGTGGGTACCAAGCCACCCAATGGCCCTCCTATGTGCATGGCTTTGACACTATGCCTGAAGCCTTGCCCGAGGTCATTTACGACAGTAGCCAGGGGTGTGCCCATATCTACTTCATAGATACCCGGTCGGTTGAAGTGTCCGTCGAGCGAAACCAATTTGGTTCCTTTCGACTTTTCAGTTCCAATGGCCGCGTAAGCGGCTCCGCCATTTTGGGCAATCCAGGGCAGGCAGGCCAGGGTCTCTACGTTGTTGACGACCGTGGGCATGTTGAATAAACCTTGCTGAACCGGATACGGCGGGCGCACCCTCACCTCCGGTCGTTGACCTTCGATGGAAGAAAGCAGGGCTGTCTCCTCCCCGCAGATGTAGGCACCCTGGGCTTTGATGACTTTGAAGTCGAACGAAAAACCGGAACCCATAATGTTGTCGCCAATCCATCCCAGGGCTTTGGCTTCGTCAATAGCGTTTTGAATGATGGTCACTGAATCGGGATATTCTGCACGGATATAAACCACACCATATCGGGCTTTGGCTGCAAAGCCTGCAATGAGCATGCCCTGGATCAGGGAATGGGGTCTTTGCTCCATGATGTATCGGTCGGAATAGGCACCGGGGTCGCCCTCATCGGCGTTGCATACTATGAATTTGGGATCGTTGGCTTGGGCTGCACATGCTTCCAGCTTAAACGCTATGGGAAAGCCGGCTCCTCCCCTGCCCCGGAGATTGGATGTTTTGATTTCGGATAAGATTTCACCCTTTTCCAAGACCCGGGCAAAGATTTTGTAATAAGTCGAAACATCACCTGTAGGTGCTGTAAGAATGGCGGTGCCCTGTGCTCCTACATGGTAAGTTTCACTACTCGGTTGTTCGTTATTTTTAATGGCTGATAGCTGATCAATGTCACTGCCGCTATAATTGACCCCACCTGCATGGAAGGCACCGTTTTCGTGGCATCTGCCCAGGCAACACATTTCTCCGATTTCATGGTCGGCATACTGGGTTGATAGTTTTGCCTTGATTGCATCCTGGGTTCCTGCTGTAAGGCAGGCGCTGCCATTGCAGACATATACCTTTTTGCCTTTGTTTTCGGGACGAAGGAAGTCGTAAAAACTGACTGCCCCAAAGACAGATGATTTTCCTATCAGGAATTCATCGCGCAGTTTTTCCAGATCTTCTATAGAAGGGGAACCCTCAGCTTCCGCCGCTTTGGCATAAGCTTCAAATAGGTTATTTTCCAGTCCTTGTCGACCGGATAAGTGGCTGTGGTTTTTAGACATTCTCTTACGATTTGAATTCGAGGTTTTGAGCCTCTGTGAATGTTGTTCAAAAGTAAGGGATTATTGGGCAATTTTCAACGGTTCAATGGGCAATTAATCAATTTTCAATGGGCAATTATCAATTTTCAATGGGCAATTATCAATTTTCAATGGGCAATTTTTCAATATTCAATGGGCAGTTTTTCAATATTCAATGGGCAATTTTTCAATTTTCAATGTTCAATTATCGATTGGCAATGAGCAAATTTCAATGGGCAATGGGCAATTTTTCAATGTTTCTATGGGCAGTTTTTCAAATTTCAATGGGCAATTTTCAATGGGCAATTTTCAATGGACAATTTTTCAATTATTAATGTTCAAATTTTTAGGGAGATCGAACGAAATGGCGTAAGGGAAAGTAAACATAGTGATCGATTGATGATTCTAGATTTGGGTGTTTAATTATTGGGTTAAAAAATTAAAATTGGTTTTGGGAAAAATTATTGTCTTTTTTCCAAATTATTATCCGAAAAATAAAGAAAAACTTACGAATAGAATTTGGCAATGGAGTTCGTTATTTTTCTTCGAACTCCATTGCTTTTGTATTACATGCCCATATCATCGGCGCTGGGTCCGTAGACACCGGGGATAGGAATATCGAGGAGGCGGAGGTAGACACCGAGTTGGGCGCGGTGGTGAATCATCTGGCCAAAGGAGTGACGGATGGTCTCAAGTCGGGTGAGGGTCATGTAGATCTCATCACCGTTTCTGAGGGTCCAGTTTTCCAGCAGGATGTCATCTTTGGCCAGTTGGAGGTCGGTGATGGCTTTGTCAACATTTTCATTGAAGAAAGCAGTGTATTCAGGGCCGGATGAGCAGGATCTGGGGTTGTATGGGTTTTCTTTGAAATCCAGTACATCGGTGGTAAGGGCAGCAGAAATCCAGGAAGGAATATCGGCTACGTGGGTAGCCAGGTCCTTGAGTGCCATACTCTTTCTGTGGGGTTTAAAATCTGCTTTGTCAGCTGGGCAAAGGGCCAGGATTTTTTCAGTGCCAATGCGTTCGTGTTTGAGTTCGTGGATGAAACTCTCCATAAAGGTAACCATGTGTTATAATTTTTTGATTAACACAAAGGTGCAATGGGCGAATGTCAACAGTATGTCAGCAGGGGGAAAGGCTTTCGATAATTTTTTCTGCCATAGCCCGCATTTCTTCTTTTAGTTCCTGAGGTTCAATTACTTGCACACTGCCTGCGAACATCATCATCCAATGGGCAAACCCGGAAATAGACTGGGTAAGGAAGATGAGCCGGGTGGTTTCTCCCATGGCTATTTCTTCCACAAAGCCGGAGTAGTATTTTTGGTCGCCGAGGTAGCGAACAGATTGGGTGTTCATTTCTATGACCACCTTGGTAAGGTCTTTTTCTTTCTGTGAAAAACTGTCCATCCACCCCTTGATCGGAGGGTGATTTTTGCTAAAGGGTTGCAGGGTAATCCTCAATTCCTGAATGCGATCGCACCTAAAGTGCCGGTAATCATTTCTCAGATGACAATAAGCGACCATGTACCAACGTCCCGTCATAAAAAACAAGCCGGCCGGTTCTACCGTCCTTGCATTTTCTTCATCCTTGTACTGGGTTTTATACCTCATAAATGCACAACGGCTATCCCTGATACATTCCAGTATGAGAGGCAGGAATTTTTCTCTTTTCTCAGGAAAATAAGGTGATGGTAACACCGAAATCCTGGAGGACAGGTATTCCATGGTTTCTTTCTCTGTATTGCGCAGTACGGCTTTGATTTTATACAAAGCACTTTGAAAATCTGCCGCTGTCTTGGCATCGGTGAGGGTTTCAGCCAGTTTACCTCCGGTAAGCAATGCCGCCGCTTCTGTTTGGGTAAACTGTACCGGTGGCAGCCGATAACCATCGGCCAGGCTATACCCCACTCCCGCCTCTCCGATAATAGGCACCCCCGATTCCTCCAAACTCTGAATGTCGCGATAAACGGTGCGCAGACTGATGCCAAATCTTTCGGCAATGTCCTTGGCCCGCACCACTTTACCGGCCTGCAACTGGATGAGAATGGATGACAATCGGTCTAGTCGAAGCATATGCGAATGTACGGAATATCCGGGTATCGGGCAACATGACCGAGCGATTGCTACAAAGTAGCAATTGGATTGCCGGTGGCAATCAAAAGTGAGGGAACTGTGCGAAACCTCGCACAGCATCGACAAATCTAATTCGGAACTTTAATACGGCGAGAGCGGAATACGGAGCATCCGGGAACGGAGCATCCGGCAGCATAACCGAACGATAGATTTGATTGCCGGTGGCAATCAAAAGTGAGGGAACTGTGCGAAACCTCGCACAGCATCG
>CALJKQ010000116.1 GCA_937973565.1 uncultured Saprospiraceae bacterium
ATACGAGATCAGATCTGGTGACTGGAGTTCAGACGTGTGCTCTTCCGATCTGCAGAAAGAAAAAGAGATAATTGAAATAAGAAAATATTCGTACCTTTGCCGAACTTTTCAAAAAAGGGTAGGCAACAAATAAAATAACCATGTTACAACCTAAAAGAACCAAATATAGGAAGCAGCACAAAGGCAGGATCAAGGGGAATGCAGGAAGAGGTTACACCATTGACTTCGGTTCATTTGCCCTGAAATCTCAGGACAGCGGTAGATTAACCAGCCGTCAGATCGAATCTGCCAGGATTGCCCTTACCAGGTACATGAAAAGGGAAGGAAAGGTGTGGATTCGTATTTTCCCGGATAAGCCGATCACAGCTAAGCCTGCAGAGGTGAGGATGGGTAAAGGTAAAGGAGCCCTTGATCACTGGGTAGCCATCGTGAAACCGGGCACCATCATGTTTGAAATTGATGGCGTTCCTGCTGAAACTGCGAAAGAAGCACTCAGATTGGCAGCTCAGAAGTTGCCGGTTCTGACCAGTTTTGTAACCAGACCCGATTACGTAGAATAATAAAAAGCAGCAACATGGCAAGTAAAACAACAACAGAATTGAAAGGCATGAGTGTAGAGCAGTTGCAAAATCAGGCAGCTGAACTCGAGTCAGGTATCAGTAAAATGAAATTTGACCACGCTGTCAGAGGTCTGCAAAATCCAATGGAAATCCGCAGTACTCGCAAAGAAATAGCCCGCCTCTATACAGAAATTAGAGATAGGGAATTGTCACAGGCAAACGAAGCCGAGTTGGCAAAAAGATCAAAAATCAGATTTAGAAGAAGGTCAAAATAATTATCGATGGCAATTTCAGCGAATAAAAAACAAATCGTTGGTGTGGTGACCAGCAACAAAATGGATAAAACCATCACCGTATCAGTAGAAAGAAGGTTGAAACACCCCATGTACGGTAAGTTTGTAAAAAAGACCAAAAAATTTAAAGCCCACGACGAGCAAAATGTATGTCAGGAGGGAGACTTGGTAAGGATCGTTGAATCCAGACCATTGAGCCGCCTTAAGCGTTGGAGCCTTATAGAAGTGGTTGAAAAAGCGAAGTAATTCACAGAGCATAATATAAAGTTATGATACAGCAGGAATCAAGATTAAATGTAGCAGACAACAGTGGAGCCAAAGAAGTGCTTTGTATCCGCGTACTGGGAGGTACCAAAAGAAGGTATGCTTCTATCGGTGACAAAATTGTTGTATCTGTGAAAGATGCCACCCCGGGTGGTGTTAAAAAAGGAACAGTATCAAAAGCTGTTATTGTCAGAACGAAAAAAGAGATCCGTCGTAAAGATGGTAGCTATATCCGTTTTGATGACAACGCTGTTGTGTTGCTCAACAATGCAGATGAGCCAAGAGGTACCCGTATTTTTGGTCCTGTTGCAAGGGAATTGAGAGACAGGGACTACATGAGAATTGTCTCACTTGCTCCCGAAGTACTTTAAACAGATAAATTTTATTGACAATGTCAACAAAGAATTATACTACCAAACGATTTACCCCAAAATTCAACATCAAGAAAGGGGATAAGGTAATGGTCATTTCTGGTGATAACAAGGGTGAAACTGGTATTGTCCAGCAAATCCTTACCAAGGAAAACAGGGCCATTGTTGAAGGAATCAGAATGGTAAAAAAACACATCAAGCCAACTGAAAACAATCCGGGAGGTATCAACGAAATGGAAGCTCCGCTTCATATTTCAAAGTTGATGCTGGTGGATCCTAAAACAGGAAAACCTACCCGAATTGGCAGAAAAGAAGTTAATGGCAAAAGTGTAAGAGTTTCTAAAAAATCCGGAGAAATCATTAAGTAATGAGCTACGTACCCACATTTAAAAGCAAATACAAAAACGAAGTTGTTAAGGAGCTTCAGGAGAAGTTTCAATACAAGTCTTCAATGCAGGTGCCCAAGTTGTTGAAGATATGCCTCAACCAGGGAGTTGGTGCTGCCACACAGGACAAAAAGCTGGTTGATTCAGCTTTGTCTGAAATGACCATCATTGCAGGTCAAAAGGCTGTTCCAACAAAAGCTACCAAATCGGTTTCCAACTTCAAATTGAGAGAAGGTATGACCATTGGTACCAGGGTTACACTGCGAAACGACAGAATGTACGAATTTTTGGAGCGTTTGGTGACGGTAGCTCTTCCAAGGGTTAGGGACTTCAAAGGAATCAACGATAAAAGTTTCGATGGTGCAGGTAATTACTCTATGGGTATTACCGAACAAATCATCTTCCCAGAAATCGATATCGACAAAGTGAACAAGATTACAGGTATGGACATCACTTTTGTGACATCCGCTCAAACAGATGCAGAAGCATTTGCCTTGTTGAAAGCACTGGGTCTTCCATTCAAAAACCAAAACAACAACAACTAATATCCATGGCTAAGAAATCCATCATTGCCAGAGAGCACAAGAGAGAAAGACTCGTAGCAAAATATGCCGATCTCAGAAAAAAACTGAAAGAGGAAGGTGACTACGAAGCATTGGACAAGTTGCCAAGAAACAGCGCTAAAGTGAGATTACACAACAGGTGTAAACTTACCGGTAGGCCTAAGGGATATATGAGAAAATTTGGTATCAACAGGGTTACCTTTAGAAAAATGGCCAACGAAGGCAAGATTCCGGGTATCACCAAAGCAAGTTGGTAATTAGTTAAGAAGCAAAGAAAAGAATAATAAGATGATGGTTACAGATCCAATTTCTGATTATCTGACAAGAATCAGAAATGCTCAAAAAGCAGGACACACAACAGTGATGATACCTGCTTCAAACATCAAAAAAGCCATTACGGAGATCCTATACGATCAGGGCTATATCCTGAAGTATAAGTTCGACGACAAAGCAGGCAAGCAAGGTGAAATTCACATTGCCATTAAATACGACAGACAAACCAAACAGCCTGTAATCAGAGAGCTGGGCAGAATCAGTAAGCCGGGTTTGCGTCAGTATGTAAGGGCCAATGACATCCCTAAAGTTGCCAGCGGTCTGGGTATTGCAATTGTGTCTACATCTGCGGGTGTGATGACTGATAAAAAAGCAAGATCCATGAATGTAGGTGGAGAATTACTTTGTTACGTATATTAAAAAATAACTGAAATGTCAAGAGTTGGAAATGCTCCTATCAGTCTTCCCAAAGGCGTAACCATCGATGTTTCTAAAGGAAACATGGTTACCGTTAAAGGACCAAAGGGCGAGCTTAAAGAACAATTTGACCAGGATATGCAGATCGGTCTTGAAGACGGTGTGCTTACGGTAAAAAGGCCAACTGAGCAGCAAAGACACAAAGCTGTGCACGGTCTTTCAAGAGCAATACTCAACAATATGGTTGTAGGTGTATCTGATGGCTTTACCAAAACTATGGAATTGGTTGGGGTAGGTTACAGGGCATCCAATACAGGCAACTTATTGGAATTGATCGTGGGATATTCTCACCCAATCATGTTCGATCTTCCTGCTGAAGTAAAATTGAGCACAAAAACAGAAAAGGGTTCCAACCCAATGGTTATTCTGGAGAGTGCCGACAAACAATTGTTGGGACAGGTAGCGGCTAAAATCCGTTCATTCAGAAAGCCTGAACCATACAAAGGTAAGGGTATTAAATTCGAAGGTGAAATCATCCGTAGAAAAGCTGGTAAGACAGCTGGTAAGGGTGGTAAGAAATAATAATTACAATTAAGAAAAATGGCTAACAAAGCAGAAAGCAGACGTAAAATTCATTTGAGGATCAGAAGCAAGATTTCTGGCAGCCCCGAAAGACCTAGACTGAATGTTTTCAGAAGTAACAAAGGTATTTATGCCCAGGTTATCGATGACATCAGTGGTAAGACGTTGGCAGCTGCTTCATCCAAAAGTTTGTCCAACTTCCAGGGAAACAAAACCCAGCAGGCTGCTGCGGTTGGTAAACTGGTTGCCGAAAAAGCAAAAACAGCAGGTGTAATGACCGTGGTTTTTGACAGAGGTGGATATTTGTATCACGGTAGGGTAAAAGCCCTTGCTGATGGTGCAAGAGAAGGAGGACTAGTATTTTAAAAACATTCATATTCTATAAAGATGTCTGAAAATCAAAGAGTAAAACCTGCTGAGTCTGAATTAAAAGACAAACTGGTTAACCTGGCAAGGGTTGCTAAAGTTACCAAAGGGGGTAGAACATTTAGCTTTTCTGCCCTTGTGGTAGTGGGTGATGGCAATGGAATGGTAGGATACGGCTTGGGAAAAGCAAGAGAGGTATCAGAATCCATTTCAAAAGCTGTGGATGATGCCAAGAAAAACATGGTGAAAGTACCTGTGATCAAAGGCACCATTCCTCACGAACAAAAAGGCAAATACGGAGCCGGTAAAGTGTTACTTAAGCCAGCAGCTGATGGTACGGGTGTAATTGCCGGTGGTGCGATGAGAGCTGTATTGGAAATGGCGGGTGTTCACAACGTATTGGGCAAGTCTCAGGGTTCTTCCAACCCACACAACGTGGTGAAGGCTACTATCGACGCCCTCTCAAAAATGAGAGACTCTTATGAAGTTGCCAGACAGCGTGGAATTGAATTAAATAAAGTTTACGAAGGATAATTCATCGAGATGGACAAGATAAAAATTACCCAGGTTAAAAGTGTCATTGACAGACCAAAACGTCAGAAAGACACCATCCAGGCACTTGGCTTGAAAAAAATGAACCAGTCGGTAATCCATGTGGCAACACCACAGATTATGGGCATGGTCAACGCTGTAAGTCACCTGGTAAGCGTTGAAAAAGCTTAATTTTTAGAACTACAAAGAAAACAAGATACAAATGGATCTTTTTAATCTTAAACCAGCTCCGGGTTCTGTTAAAACCAACAAACGATTGGGTAGGGGAACCGGCTCAGGAAGAGGGGGTACTTCTACAAGAGGTCACAAGGGAGCAAAATCTAGGTCTGGTTTCAAAAACAAGCGTCACTTTGAAGGAGGTCAGATGCCATTGCAGATGCGTCTTCCAAAAAGAGGTTTTAAAAATGTCAACAGAAAGGAATACACCGCAATCAATGTTTCTGTTCTTCAGGGACTGCACGACAAGTACGGTGTTTCAGAAATTTCTATGGACACGCTTGTAAAGCACGGAGTAGCTTCTGCCAATGAATTGGTTAAGATCCTTGCCAATGGCGACCTTAAAGCAAAGCTCAGTGTGAAGTTTGCAAATGTATCTCCATCTGCCAAAGCCAAAATTGAGGCAGCAGGTGGCTCTGTTTCAGCAGAATAATAATTCGTGTAATGAACAAGTTTATCGAAACTTTAAAAAATATCTGGAGTATAAAGGAGCTTAGAGATAAGATCCTTTTTACGCTTTTAATCCTGGCTGTTTACAGGATCGGTTCATTTGTGGTACTTCCGGGTGTTAATGCTGCAGCTCTTGAGCAGGCAGCTGCCAACAGAGGTACCAATGACCTTTTGGGCCTGATCAACAACTTTACAGGAGGAGCTTTCAACCAGGGTTCCATTTTTGCATTGGGTGTTATGCCATACATTACGGCATCCATCATTCTGCAGTTATTGGGTTTTGCCGTTCCTTACTTCCAGAAGCTTCAAATGCACGAGGGGGAATCAGGAAGGAAAAAGATCAACCAATATACGCGTTTGTTGACCGTTTTGATCAGTATCGTTCAGGGAGGTACTTACCTTACTTTCCTTAATACCACCGCAGGTGCTATTGATCCTAATGTTTCTCCTTCTATCTTCTTTTTAGGTAATTCCATCATTCTGGCTACCGGTACTTTGTTTGCCATGTGGTTGGGTGAAAGAATTACGGACAAGGGAATTGGAAATGGGGTATCCTTGATCATCATGATCGGTATCATCGCCACATTGCCAAGATCATTTGTTGGGGAATTCACCAAACAGTTGTCCAGCTCAGGTCCACTCATCCTGGTAATTGAAATGGCAGCACTGTTCTTTGTTATTTTGGCAGCTATCCTGATTGTTCAGGGCGTTAGAAAAATTCCAATTCAGTTTGCCAAGAAAATGGTGGGCAGAACAACCGATGAATTGCCAACACAAGGTGCAAGAGATTATATTCCGTTGAAGGTCAATGCTTCCGGAGTTATGCCTATCATCTTTGCACAGGCTATCATGTTTCTTCCGTTGACCATAGCACAGATGGCGATGGCTAATTCAGGAACACAAAGCAACTTTTTGATATCTTTAAATAACTGGAAATCAGTACCATATAACTTGATTTTCTTCATTTTGGTGGTGTTGTTTACCTATGTATATACCGCTTTGATTGTCAATCCTAAGCAGTATGCTACGTATTTGAAAAATCAGAATAGTTTCATTCCGGGTGTTAAACCGGGTGATGATACTGAAGAGTACATTGATTCATTGACAACCAGAATTACATTTCCGGGCTCAATCTTTTTGGGTTTGATTGCGATTTTGCCGGCTATCGTAGCTGCCGTGGGTGTCAGTGATGCGTTTGCAATCTTTTTTGGTGGTACTTCCTTGCTCATCCTTGTGGGTGTAGCTTTGGATACACTTGCACAGATCGAATCTTACCTGTTGATGCGTAAATACGACGGTTTGGTGAAATCCGGAAAGATCAAGGGACGCAACAGCGGAGGTATCCAGATCGGAGCAGGATATTAATATTCACCCCGGATCATGGTATTTAAGACCAACGATGAAATTGAATTAATCAGAGAAAGTAGTTTACTGGTTTGCAAGACCCTGGCTGAATTAAGTAAGCACATAAAGGAAGGTCAAACCGGGAATAAACTTGATAAAATAGCAGAGGAATTCATCAGAGATCACGGTGCAGTACCTGGTTTCAAGGGTTACCGCGGATTTCCTGCCACTTTATGTATATCTGTTAACGAACAGGTTGTACACGGTTTGCCAAATGACAGACCATTTGAAAGTACCGATATTTTTTCCGTCGATTGTGGTGTTTTGATGAACGGCTTTTATGGTGATGTAGCATTTACCTTTATCGGTAAGGATGCGCATCCGGAAGTTGTAAAGCTATGCCAGGTCACCAAAGAATCTCTTTATTTGGGTATTGCAGAAGCAACAGCCGGAAAGAGGGTAGGTGATATTGGATTTGCCATTCAGCAACACGCTGAAGTCAAACACAGGTATGGTGTTGTACGGGAGTTGGTTGGACACGGCTTAGGCCGCAATCTTCATGAAGATCCTGAAGTGTCAAACTTTGGCAAACGTGGCCAAGGGGCATTGTTGAAGGAAGGATTGGTGATTGCTATTGAGCCGATGGTCAATTTAGGGACAAAAAAAGTGTCGCAAAGCAAAGATGGTTGGACCATCTCATCTTTTGACAAAAAACCCTCAGCTCACTATGAACACAATGTAGCCATCAGGAAAGGAAAGGCAGATATTCTCTCAGATCATTCATTTATAGAGAATTCTGTAAAAAATAATGATTTTTTGACCGATGTTTCGGTAAAAATTTAGATATTTGCACTCCAATTCAAAAAATGAGTTCAAAAAACCTGATAAAACTTGACGGAATCATTGAAGAGGCGCTTTCCAACGCCATGTTTAGGGTAAGGTTGGAAAATGAGCACCTCATCATTGCGACCATTTCTGGCAAAATGAGGATGAATTATATCCGTATTCTTCCAGGCGATAAAGTATCGGTAGAAATGTCCCCTTATGATTTATCAAGGGGGAGAATAACATATAGATATAAATAAGCTGAAATAATAAACCAATGAAAGTAAGAGCTGCCGTCAAAAAGCGATCTGAAGACTGCAAGATCGTGAGAAGGAAGGGAAAAATTTACATCATCAATAAAAAGAATCCTAAGTTTAAACAACGTCAGGGTTAAAAAGAAAGGACAATGGCACGTATTGCGGGAATTGACTTACCAAAGAACAAGAGAGGCATCATAGGCCTTACTTATATTTATGGTATCGGTAGGAGTACAGCAGCAAACATTTTGGAGGCTGCGGGCGTAAGCGAGGATACCAAAGTATCAGATTGGACCGATGACAATGTTAAATTCATTTCTAAAATGATCCAGGATACCTATAAGGTTGAAGGTGAATTGAGGAGTGAGGTTCAGCTTAACATCAAACGATTGATGGACATCGTTTCTTACAGAGGTCTTCGTCACAGAAAAGGACTTCCTGTAAGGGGTCAAAGCACAAAGACCAACGCCAGAACGCGTAAGGGTAAGAAGAAAACAGTAGCGAACAAGAAGAAAGCAACTAAATAATAAGTAATGGCAAAAGGTAAAAAGGTTAAAAAGCGTAATGTAGCCATATCCGCCGACGGGTTGGTATACATTCAGGCCAGTTTCAACAACATTATTATTTCCATCTGTAACAACCAGGGTCAGGTGATTTCCTGGGGATCTGCCGGTAAAGCAGGTTTCAGAGGTTCCAAAAAGAATACACCCTATGCCGCTCAAATGGCTGCATCTACAGCTGCTCAAACAGCATTGGATGCCGGTTTGAAACACGTAGAAGTATTTGTTAAAGGTCCGGGCGCAGGTAGAGAATCTGCCATCAGGGCTATTGATTCAGCCGGAATCAAAGTGACAAGGATTAAGGACGTTACTCCTATCCCTCACAATGGATGCAGGCCTCCAAAGAAAAGAAGAGTTTAATAAAATAGATATAAAAAGAGGATAATGGCTAGATATACTGGACCAACTACCAAAAAAGCCAGGGCTTTCGGAGAACCAATCTACGGTTACGATAAGTCTTACGAGAAAAGAAAATTTCCACCGGGACAACACGGAATGGCAAAGAAGCGTAAGCAGATGTCTGACTATGCGGTTCAGCTGATGGAAAAACAAAAGGCAAAATATACTTACGGTTTGTTAGAAAGACAGTTCCGTAATCTTTTCCATAAAGCAACCAGCAAACACGGTGTAACCGGTGAAATCTTGTTGCAATTATTGGAGTCTAGGCTCGACAATACACTTTACAGAATGGGGGTTGCTCCAACCAGAAAAGCTGCCAGACAGCTGGTTGGACACAAACACGTTTTGGTTAATGGTGTATTGACCAACATCCCTTCATTTTTGTTGAAGCCGGGTGATCTTATCTCTGTCAGAGGTAAATCAAGAGGCCTTGATTTTATCAAAAACAATGTGGGTAAAAAGACCGATGCAAAATCATTTGCATGGTTGGAATGGAACCCGGAAAGAATGGAGGGTAAATTTATCGATTATCCGGAAAGAGAGAGAATTCCGGAAAAGATCAACGAACAGTTGATCGTGGAATTGTACTCCAAGTAATTCTTAAGGCTGCCCTCCGGATTCCGGTAAGGGTAGCTTCACTTTTTGAATCACGTTAAATTAATCATACAACATGAGTATCCTGAATTTTCAAAAGCCAGATAAAATTAGGTTGCAAAAAGCCGATGATTTTGAAGGCATCTTTGAATTCAAACCCCTGGAACCAGGATTTGGCCAGACGATAGGAAACTCTTTGAGAAGAATTTTGCTTTCTTCTCTTGAGGGCTATGCCATTTCCGCTGTCAGGATAGGCGGAGTGGATCACGAGTTTGCCTCCATCAAAGGTGTTGTGGAAGATACTGTTGATATTGTTTTGAACCTGAAACAAATCAGGTTGAAGCCTGTAATGGCAGATAATACCAGCGCCGAAGAAAAAATTTACATCACCATTTCCGGAAAAGATACTTTCAAGGCTGGTGATATCGAAACATACAACAACATCTTCAAGGTAATGAACCCTGAGTTGCACCTTTGCACCATGGAACCTTCTGTTACCCTCGAATTGGAGTTGACCGTTACCAAAGGACGTGGTTACGTTCCGGCTGACGAAAACCTACCCAAAGATGCACCTATTGGCGTAATTCCAATCGATGCTATCTATACCCCGATTAAGAAAGTTGCTTACAAGGTTGAAAATACCAGGGTTGAGCAACGTACAGATTATGAGAAACTGACCATCGACATCAAAACAGATGGTACGATCCATCCTGAAGAAGCTTTGAAAGAAGCATCAAGGATCATGATCCAGCACCTGATGTTGATCACCGATGAAAACATTACCTTCAACGATGCTACCAGCAGGGAAGACAACATCGTGGATGAGCACATCCTCCACATGCGCAAATTGCTTAAGACCTCATTGGAAGACCTTGATCTTTCAGTAAGAGCTTACAACTGTCTGAAGGCTGCCAAGATCAATACCTTGGGTGAGATGGTGAAATTTGACACACACGAATTGTTAAAATTCAGAAATTTCGGAAAGAAATCTCTGGTAGAAATAGAAGAATTGCTTCAGACCAAAGGCCTTACATTTGGCATGGACCTGAGCAAGTACAAATTGGAAGAAGAATAATCGTACTGGCCCAATAGGATTTCATTTAATTGATAACCGCATTAACCCAGGTTTTACAGCTCAGGCCAGGTAGCAAAAACCAAAAGTGATGCATTCAAATTTTGTACTGTGAGACACGGAGTAAAAACCAACAACCTCGGTAGAAAAATCGGCCACAGAGTGGCACTTTTCAAAAACCTCAGCATTGCATTGATCATGCACAAAAGGATCAATACAACGTTGGCAAAAGCCAAAAACCTTAGGGTTCAGTTAGAGCCACTGGTTACCAAATCAAAAGACAATACTCAGCATTCACGTCGTACTGTTTTTGCTTATTTGCAAAACAATGACGCCGTAAGTGAATTGTTTGATACCATCGGACCAAAAGTTGCCGATCGTCCGGGAGGATACCTCAGGATCATCAAAACCGGCTTCCGTAAAGGTGACGGTGCTGAAACTGCATTGATTGAATTTGTTGACTTCAATGATGTTTATACAGCTAAGCCAGCTTCTGCTGCCGGCAAGAAAAAAGTGAGAAGGGGAAGAGCAAAGGCAACCACTGCTGCAGCTCCGGCTACTGAAACAGAAAGCGCTGCTCCTGCTGCAGAAGAAACCGCAGCTGAAGAGTCAGCTGAATAATCAGAAGAGTAGAGTATATAAATATAAGGCGACATCCTCACGGAGTCGCCTTTTTTTATTGGTTAAACTTGTCTGCTTTTATTTCGTAGCCAAATGGCTACAAGACACCACAGGCATTAATACCTGGTACTAGCCTCGATCAGTGCCCGGTAGTTTTTGTCTTTACCCAGGATTTCCTCATTTCCAATAATTATTATCTGTTCTTTGGCGCGCGTAAGTGCTACATTGAGTTTTCGGTCAATTCCTTCATTAGAGAGCGATACAAGCGTTTTTAGTTGGGAAGGCCGGTTGGTAACCAGTGACAGTATGATGATGTCCTTGGCGCCCCCCTGGTACCTTTCTACGGTGTCGATCTGGATTTTTTCATTGGGCAGCTTCGAGCGGATGAGGGCTATCTGGGCTCGGTAGGGAGTAATAACGCCGATCGAGTTTTCGTGTAGTGTTTTACCTGAATTTTCGTAGACGATCAATATTCTTTGGATAATATCTACAACCAAATCAGCTTCTGCTTCATTGGTTTTGTAACCTTGAGACAACTGGGCAGGTGTATTGGCAAAAATCATTCGGTCAACCAGCCATCCTTCAGATTTATCCAGAAAATGTTGGGCTTCTAATCTTTCAATGCCGGGGATAGACTTTAACCGACCCTCATAAAATTGTTGGTTGACAAATTGCATGATATCCCGATGCATCCTTCCTTGCTGTGTCAACACATCCCAACAGTGAAACCAGTCTTCCTCACGGGCTTTGAGCAACATTCTTTCAAATAACGAGGTTCGGGCGTCCGAAAATTGAAGTGTTGTAAGTTTTTCGTCTTTTATTTCTGTCTCACTGGGTCGCTGTACCACTACGGCAGGTAGTTGTTTGTGGTCGCCAATGAGGATAAATTTTTTAAACCTGGTCAGTATGCCACAAAGATTGGGTTCGAGGATCTGGCTTGCCTCGTCAATGATCACGGTATCAAACTCCAGAAGATCCAACAACGAAAGTTTACCCATCAGGGAGGAAACCGTCGAAAGGTAAATGCGGGTATGGGTCAGGTAATCAAGTATTTCTTTTCTTTTATGCATACCACCCACCTGATTTTGCATCAAGGTATGCGAAAATCGGGGGTCAATGGCATACGAGCTTCCCAATCGGGTAAGGGCAGGCTCAAGTCCTTCAGCTGCCAGACATTCATTGATCTCATCAACGGCTCTGTTGGTATAGGCAAGGAGTAAAATCCTTTCCCGGCTTGTCTCATACAAGGTGCGAACGGCATGACGGATGATGATACTTGTTTTACCGGTACCCGGTGGCCCCCAAAGTAAAAAGTAATCTTTACAGCTTACAATTTTACTGATAAGGTTTTTTTGTTCCGGGGTGAGGTGGTCGGGCAGTCGATCCAGCCAGGCTACCTCCGAAATGCAAGGCCGCTGCCTTCCCATGATCAGTCTTCTTTTTTCTGACGGAGCCTGGATAAACATAAACAAATTGCGATACATATGCCGGAATCCACTGTCCAAAACATCTCCTTCCAGGTTCCACAAATCGTGTAAATTAAATAGCTGTTGATTTCGTTGTGGACTTCTTAGCCTTAAAACAATTTGGTTTTTATCGATGCTCAGCAAATTGCATTTAAAAACCTGATGGCTCAAGGCATCCTGGGGCTGCCCAGTGTGGGGATACAAAACCACTACGTCTCCCTTCCTGAAATTGGACAGGGCATTGCTAAAATGGGTGGGTTCAAGGGTAAGCAATGCTTCTTCGGTATTACTTTCATTCTTGACAATGCGCAGGTGGCTTAGGATCGAGAATCGCTCGGCCTTTGCTTCAATGTCCTCGAGCCAGAGCGAAGCCAAGCCGTTGGTACTGTCAGGCCCTGCCTCTCCGGTTTTAGCCAATACCTGTTCTCGGGCGGAAAAGGAGAGAAAATGGTGGTAATAGCTGCGCTCGGTTTCATCCAGCGAAAGATAACAGTCCTCAAAACTTTTGAGATCGGTGTGCAGGTACCCTTTTATGTTCTTAAATTGACTGACTTTCATAAAAGCACAAAGCCTGGCCGTTGTTTCAGCAGAATGAGCAAATGCATGCTCTATCAGCATGATTTCATTTCGGGTCCGTATCAATTCCAGCTGGCGGGTACGGGTGGCAGGGGCGTACTTCAGCGCCTCTTTTTCCAATCTGGAATAAAGGATAAAATTTCTTGTTTTTAATTTGCCACCATAGGTAGCCTGTACAATCATATCATAAAGCAAGGTCTGCAAATAATGACTATCGGTAAGCCCATATACATTGGGCATAAAGGGTTGTGAACTTTTAAGCTCTATGATATCTGCCTGATCTGCATGCAGGTCGTGGTGAAAAAAGTCCAAACGACCCTGGATGCCATAGGTCCTGCAGTAAAAGGACGGCTCCAGGTAGATGTTGTTTTTGGAAATACCTTTGGACTCCATCTCATTCTTCAATACCTGTCGGATGTTGTTGAAATGCATCCTGAGTTTTTCCAGGTTTTGTATCACTTCTTCATCCTTTTGCAAGCACCAGGCAAGTGCATCCTGGTGAAAAAAGGTGGAAATAAGTGATTCAAAACTTTGGTCTTCATCATTGACGAGGTTGTCCAGGATGAGGTTGGCCAGATTTCCGACCAACACCGCCTGACCTGTTTCTTTGGGAGCCAGCTTTTGCAATGCATATAGCCAATATTCGCCATTCGAACCGGGCACTGCATTGGCCACCGCAGTGACATCCACAAGATAATCCGGGTTGATCACAAACGCAGCAGGTACAAGACGGTCCGGAGCATGCAGATCTACATCGACTAAGATAACGGGTATAGGAAGGGTTAATAATTTAAAAGCTGCCTCGATGTTGGAAGTAAACATTTCGTTTTTGTCCGAAACATCAAATTGCACCTTCCATTCTTTTCCCCCGGTTTTATCTTCCAAAAAGACAAGGGTCTTGGTTTGAAAATCGATTGCCTGGACAATGCCGTCCATCGTTCGATAAAAGCCTGATTTTTTTTCATCAGAAACAAACATGGCTGCTGCGAGTTCTGCAGAAGGCTCTGCTGCTTCGGGGGCTTCCGGCCAAATTTTGGAAAGCAGTATATGGGCCAAAACCCTGGCGCTCTCTGTTAAAACCGCTGCGTTTTGAGCTGTGATTTCATTTCGCTCAAATGCCCTTCGGTAGGACTGCAGAATGAAGGTGGATCTACCGGAAAGTTTCCAGCGGGTAGCAATGTAGGCTATCTTTGCAAAGAGGGTGGTAAATCGCAGGTTTTCATCAGCAAGCAATACATCGATTAAAACATGAAGGCCCTGAAATCCCTCTCTTGCCTTTCTTTCCAGAGTAAAACCGGGATCATCGAGTAACTTCTCAATGGAATTTACCAATTGTTTGGCTTCATCTACATAGCCGGATTTTATCGGTGTGTTTTCTAATGACATGGTGCGTTGGGGTATGGGTAAACAAAAACAACAGAAACTAATCGATAATATGGAGCTCTAAAATTCATGTGATTTTGCAAATATCTGCACTTTTGGCCATGCTTTTAACACAAATTTATGTTTGTCGCTCCGGTAGGGGCTTAAAACAGAAAAAGCCGGCTCTCTTTAGAGTCGGCTTTTCTTGTTTAATTAATTAGGTCTATTTTGTAAAAACTACATTTCCGTTTATTTGGCAAGCATCATTTTGCCCGATTTGAGTGTGCCGTTGAATTCTATCTGGTAGAAGTAAACGCCGGCTCTGTCACTTAAATCCTGGCGGTGGATGGTCACCTTGTTGTTGCCCGGTACAAATTGATTTTGTTGTGTAAATACAGTTTTACCGGTTGCATCAGAAACCCATAGGGTAGCAGTACCTTCTGTTTGGCTTCTGTAAAGGATGGTAGTGGCCTCACTGAATGGGTTTGGTTGGTTTCGCAATTCGTTATTTACTTTTTCAACCAATTGAGCATCAGCGATTTCGATATTTATAGATCTTGCTTCAAGATTTTCATCGTACAATTCTGCATGAAGTGCATGCTCATCGATGGCCAGATCCAGTGTATTGCCTCCTTTTCTGCTTTCCAGCACCAATTGGAACAATACATCACCGGCTTGAATCATTTGCGCTTCTCTGCTGTCAACACTGATTTTCAATACACCGTTGCTATAGTGGTAGTGGTCACTTCCAATTTTCAACACATCGCTTTCTATTCCTTTGAATAAAAACTTGCTTTCGTCAATTTTAACAGCAAATTGCATGCCAGAAACCTCCATCGTTTCACCAGAGCTGATAGGTGTATGCAGGGTTTGTCCTGCTTCAAAAGACTGATCTGTAATCAGCAGTAGGGCAGGGGCAGTTCGATTCTCTGATACGATGTTTCTCGCATTGTAAGTGGCAGAGTTGTTGACGTCACCCGTTTTTACAGCTGTAAAATCCAGGTTCTCCATGTCCTGACTCAATTCGCTGATATCAATTCCTTCAGGGAAGCCGTGAGGATCTCTTGGATCGGCGAACACAAAATTGGAAGGTACAAATCTCCAGGATTCGTTGCTCGCAAACTGTTTGTCGATGCCCAGGATTACTTTTCTCAATCCAACCAGGTCGCTGGCAGTTACTTTCTTGTCTTTGTTGATATCCGCTGCAATCAAATCGTATGGATTTTCGATAAATTTCATTCCCAGGATATGTCTTTGAATCAATACAAGATCCAAAGTAGACAGACCGTTCAATATGTCGTCGTTTTTGGCTGCTTTAAGCTGGTACACATTGAAGAAAGGAACTTCTTTGAAATCGAACTTACCTTCTTGTGCAGTGGTGCTTTGCATGCTGCTTTCGTCGGTCATATTTTTCAAATCCACAGCAATGTTTTCAAATCCGGTTGCTGTTTTGTTTACTACTTTACCTGAAAGTGTAGCTGTAAGGTTACCGGTATTCGGACAAGCATTTTTATTGGGTGAATCTTGTAAAATCAATCTGACATCGCAGAACTCAGAATTGCCGTCTTCATCAATCACATACATTTTCAAAGGTATGATGGCAGATACACCGTTGGGAACATCAGCACAGGTAAAGTTTCTGGCTGGTTGGCTACCGCTGGCATTGAAGGAATACTTCAGGCTGCTGCCGTCGCAAAGATCTTCTGATTTGAGGTTGAAGTCACTCGCCCAAACTTCTGCCTTTCCATTTTCATCCAATACCCACACCACTTCTGAATTGCATATTGGGGTAGGGGGCTTGTTATCTTTCACATGGAAGATGTATGAACAGCTGGTGGTATTTTCGCACAAATCTTTTACCGTAAAGGTCATTTTGTGTTTTCCGGCTGGATAAACCTTTGCATAAAATGAACCGGTTCCTGTCTGATCAATGGTTCCATTGTTGTCTTCATCATATTGCCATGTGTAACGCAACAAAGCAGCTGGTGTACAATCATCGGTAGCTGTAACGGAATGTTCAACGTATTCCTCACAATCACTGTTGATGGAATTGATGGTTTTGTTGCTGCAACCGGCTACAAATACAGGCCTTTCAGAATTCTTCAATACGATTTTCTGAACATAAGTAATAAACTGCGGGTTTTGCGGATTGGCATCACACCAGTTGACTACTCTCCAGGTTCTCAGGATTTTCAAACATGCACCCGGAATGGTGAATGATTCATCATCCCATGAAATGGCTATGTCCGCACAGTTGCTATTGGTATAAGTTGGTTTGCTGTTCAACAGCTCAGGTGTTGCATCTGCTGTGCTACATCCATTGATTTCAAGGTCAGCCGGCCATTTAATATCTTCAGGTCCGAAAGGATCAGAATCTTTGATGACAATGATTTGTGTTTTGGAATCGCTCAATCCTTGATTGTCAGTAGCTTTCCAGGTACGTGTAATTGTACCCAAGCCGCATTTCAAAGTACCTGCATCGGTAAAAGTAATTTTTACAGAACAGTTATCTTTTGCGGTGGCTAGACCACCTGTATTGATGGTGTTTTTGTAGTCTACATCACAATCAATCGTGATATCAGAGGGAACTGAAATGACAGGTGGTTTTTTATCCTGTGTTTTTACATTGGCAACACAGTCCGCAAAATTTCCTGATTTGTCGTATACCCTGAGTACTACTTTTTGATATACAGTTGGGTCACTGCTAACATCTTCACAACAGAAGTTAACTTTTTCTCCAAAGTTGAGGTCATTAGGTCTGTTGCAGTTGTTGGTTAATCTTTTGATTTCGAATTTTTCTATTCCACAGTTATCTGAACTTCCATCGTCTATGGACGCTGCATACAAATCAGCCCAGCCAGCATCTTCCAAAGAAACTACTGTAAATCCTTCGCAAACAGGTGTGGGAGATTCATTGTCTTTAACGATTACTTCTGTAAAACACTGTACTGTATTACCGCATCCATCTATAATATTATATACAATCCAAGTTGTGTCTCCGGTTGGAAGTCCTGAAATTGTATAGAAATAACTTCCATCAGCTCTTATTGTCTTCTTTACATTATCATAAATTGGATTGTCAAATGGTTGGCCATTGGCTTCTCTCAGTTTGTAACCCACTGTATAATCCCAATTGCTACATTCATAAATTACATTTGGAGCTGGGACAACTAGGGTTCCTGTACATTTTCCTTCATCTGCTTGAATATCAAGAGAATTGTCTTGCGGTGAAGCACAAATTGGTTTTTCATTATCTATGATTTTAATTATTTGAGCACTATCAATATCTGCACCTGTACACCAGTCAATGACTGTCCACTGACGTAAAACTTTTCGGGATGCCCCGCAAATATTGAAGATCACATCATTGTAAAAATACATGATATTAGGACAATCCGTACCTCCCGGATAGCCGGTTACATCAGGATGCGGTGCTCCGTTTGGCAACAACTTGATGTTGGTAGTACAGGAAAAAGCCGGCTTGTCGTGATCATCATAATTGGATGGGAATACCACATCGTCGATGGTTGGCCTTGTGATGTTGATAATTTGCTCACAAGTCGTTTTGTTGCCGTATGCATCGGTGGCTGTCCAGGTTCTTGTGATTACTTTTACAAATTGAGCACTACACTGTGAAACCACTTCTTTATCAATGGATGTCAAAGTTACACTTGAACATGCATCCGATGCAGAAGGTCTGGGTACCGAAGTACCCGGTGTGGTTGGCTGTCCACATTGTAGGGTTACACTTGGGCAATTGGTAATCACCGGTGGTAATTTATCTTCCACTGTGATATTGCCCCAGCAAGAAAGATCGCAACCATTCAGGGTTACATTTACCTGATAGGTTTTGCCTATGTTGGCTTTTGTCAACAAATTACCCGGTATAGGTGTGCCATTAGCGGTCGATACTACAACATTATAGTACGAATTGGGATACAATTGTCCCTCGAGGATCATATCCGCTACCACTATCTCAGTGCAGTTGGTACCCAATGAAATTTGTACCTGATCGTTGCAGGCCATGATGGCATTGCAATCTACTGTTTGCGCCTTCATTGTTGCATTCATCGCTACCAGGATGGCAATCGTCAACAGATTTCTCAAATGTTTCAATCCTTTGAAACTGTTGAGTTGTTGAATGAGTAAGGATTTGTTCATCTTTATAAGATTTAAATCGGTTTTTTATTTTTTAATGTTTGTTATTTCGGCAGGAGAGTGGGAGTACACATTTTTCAATGTGCACTCCTCGTATCCTAAAAAACCGTTTATTTTATAACAATCATTTTTTTGTTGGCTGAATGAGTTTTTGAGTCGAGTTGGTAAAAGAGTATGCCCGCTTTGTTAAATTCTGAAACATTGAGTTCAATGGTATTGTAACCTTTCTCGTAATGTTTCCTGAATTGTTTTAAAACGGTCCCATTGTAATCGTACACTTTAAAGGATACTTCTCCTGATTCCGGAATGGTGAATCCAATTGTTGTGCTGTGATTGAATGGGTTTGGCATGTTTTGGTACAATTCAAATACAGGGATCTGATTGTTTTTACCTCTCAATTCCAAGTCTATGGATGCAGCATTGATGTTTTCGTCTTCCTGGAGATACATTTCTGATTTAAACACTCTGTCATTGAGGTTAAACCACTCTCCGGCTGAAAGGTCCTGCTTAGCTACAAACGTCAAACCAAATAATTTGCCGTTGAATTCAGTCTCTTTTCGGTTGTCTACCCAACTCATCAGCAATGAATTGTCCATCAAATAGATGTCATCATCACTTACATTAGCAGATCCGGATGCAACTCCTTTGAATTCCAGCTTGCTATCGTCAAATACCATGGCCAGCTGTAATCCGGACACATTTTTCACATCGGTCACTTCGAACGGAATGGTTATTTCATCACCTGCTTTTACAGCAGCGGTTGTATATTGAATGGTGTTTCGCGATCTGTTATCGGCTTCCGTTCCGTTTGCATTCCTTTGGTAACTTCCATTGATATCACCCACTTTTACAGCTACAAAATCGCCGTTACTTACGTTGTGCTCAAGGCTCGACATACCTATTTTTGTCTGGTATGGGAAGGGTTTGGTTGGGTCTGCAAATACCTGTGCTTTATCAACAAATTTCCAACTATCGCTGTTTGGCAATTTATCCGTAAGACCAAGAATCAGTTTCCTGAGGGCTACAAGGTCAGCAGCTGTAACTTTGTCATCTGATGTTGCATCAGAAGCGATAATCTTATAAGGACTTTCCAATTTTTTAACTCCCAGAATGTGACGTTGAATCAATACAAGGTCAAGTGTTGAAAGTCCATTCAGATAGTCATCATTTTTGGAAGGTGTAATGGTGTAATCGTGTAGGCTATTGAGGTCATTAAATGTATATTCACCTTGCTCGTTGCTGGAAACATATCTTGGGAATTCAGGTTGCTCTGATTCAAGAGCCAGTGTAACGTTCTCAACGGTTTCATTGGTTTCCATCCTAATGGCTCCTGATACCACTACTTTACTTGAACTCTCATCTTCATTATCATCTTCGTCGATATTGCCGAAGCCACAGGTATTGTTGTTGTCCTGTACATTGATATGGGTTGTACAGTAATCCTGGTTGCCGGCATCATCGGTTACATATATTTTCAATTCAAATCGGGTAACATTGTCCGTCATATCGGCACATCTGAAAACCCTTGAACGTTCATTAATATTGCTGGAGAAAGAAAACTTAAGATTTGGATTGGGTGAACAGTTGTCGTAGCTGCCTGCATTGAAGTCTGATGCCCAGATTTCAACTGTTCCATCCTGTTCCATGATCACAGTTGCTATCTCGCTGAGACAGTATGGCGTTGGTTTTTTCTGGTCTTTTACCTCTACTGTGTTGCTGCAGGTCTTGCTGTTGCCGCACTCATCGGTTACTGTCCATTTGATGGTATGTTTTCCAAATGCCACAGTCCTGCTGATGGTATTGGTATTTCCGGTGAAGTCAATGGTTCCGTTGTTATCTATATCCAATGTATAAGACCAAACAAATTTGTCGGCTTTGGTACAGTCATCGGTTGCTGTGGCCGTCGCTTCAATCAAAGCCTGACAATTGTCTACCTGAGTGATTTTAACATCTGCCGGCAAACATCCTTTGGTAATGGTAGGTGCAGTTGTATTTTGCCCCTTTATTACCTGTGTATAGGTCCATTTACCTGCATTAGGCACCAACGGATTGAACTGACACCAGTCAATTACTGTCCACTTTCTCAATACTTTGAAACAAAATCCTTCTACATATTGGAATACTATATCTTCGTGTTCAATGGCAATCTGACTACAAGGTTTAACTGTCCAGGTTGGCTTTTGCTTACCGGCGGGCATGTTTTCAGGCTCGATTCCGGTGGCTAAACATCCGTTAGGGAAAGTATGATCTTGTGGCCAGGTAATGTTATTTCCATTAAATGGATTGGTAGGCCTTACTGTAATTACCTGCACACAGGTAGATTTGTTTCCAAAATTGTCAGTGGCAGTAAATACCCTTGAAATGCTGCCTCTTCCGCAATCATCGAAGCCATTGTCTTTCACTTCCTCCGTAAGATTGGCCGAACAAACGTCACTTGCGGTTGGTTTGCCATATTGATTCAAACTCAATAAATCAGCACTGCAATCAACCGTAATGTTGGCAGGGCAATTGGTAAGGGTAGGAGGGGTGTTGTCCTGCACGCGTACTTCTACCATACATGTATTGGAATTTCCCGCTCTGTCCACTACTCTAAGCTGAACCATAAATGATTTGCCGGCATCTTCACAGCAGAATTTTATTTTTTGAGCCCAATCATTGGTAATACCACAAGATGAGGCTTCCATTCTCCTTGCTTGTAAATAATCCACTCCACAATTGTCCCATGATCCGTCATCCAATGATTCTACGGTTACGTAACCAACTCCATCGTCGTTTAAGCCGGCAAATGAAAACTGATCACACACAGGGATTGGTGGCGTACTGTCTTTGATATCAATTCTGGTGGTAGCTTCACTGGCATTGTCGCAGTCATCTACAACCAGGTAGGTCACCCAAAGGGTAGTAACACCGGTAGGAATTGTTTGAATGGTATAAGTGCCATCTGCATTTTTTACAACACCTGTGTTACTTCCCGGTCCCGCTTCAGGAGCTCCGGTCAGATCTGGAACTTTGTATGATACATAGTACTGGGTATTGCTGCAATCTGTGATGGTTGGATGCGGCAATTTTATCTGTGATGCACAAGTAAGACCGGTAGTTCCTACGGTAAAGTCTGCAGGGGCTACCACAACCGGTGCATCTTTATCCATTACGGTAATGGTTTGATTGCGGATGATCTGGGTTGCGTTACACAAATCGGTTACAATCCACTTTCTCAGTAATTTGAAGGATTTTTCTCCTCTGCATTTGGGGATCTTGGTGTCCTGAAAGTCAACGGTTACATTGAGACAGAATACACCCTGAGGTGAACCTGTAACACTTGGATCGGGATGGCCGTTTGCCAATTTTTTCCAGTTTCCACAGGCAGGCAGGGAGCCGTTGGGTCCCAAAACATCATCGTAGTTGGAAGGGAATACAATGTCTGCAACATCTGCTTTCCTAATGTATATATCTGAAGAACATGTGCTGGAGTTACCTGAGATATCAGTTACCAACCAGGTTCTGGTTACCACTGAACTAAAATCGCCGACACAATCACTCTTTGTGATGGCATCGAAATATTCCAGAATTACATCAGAACAGTAATCGAAATTTTTAACAAGATATTTATTGCCCGTTAACGGTGTAACGACGGCATCGGGTCTCAATGGGAATCCTGTCACCTGAGGCCCTGAAAGTTGGTTACAATCTATGGTTACATCCGGATTACAAATCAAAGAAGGAATAGACTTATCTTCCAGTTTGATCAAACCCCAGCAGGAGTTTTGACTGCATTCCTGAACAATTCTTGCCTCGATTGTTTTACCAATGTATTTTTGAGAAATTCTTGTGTTCGGTATTATGGTGTCTTTCTCCATGTCCCTCAATATTACATCATAGGACGATGCAGTAGTTGGTGCCAGGATGGTCTCTAATACCATTTCAGGTTTTACACTGAGTTCACACCTTCCATTCATTGAGAGGTGAATTAAATTATTACAAGCCAGCGCTATAGGACTTTCGTCTGCAATTTCAACATCTATAGTATCGCTAATGGTACAGAATCCTGAAGTTTGGCCGGCATAAGCTCTGGCTGTTCCATTAACACGCACTTCATAAGAACCCACCGTATTTCCCCAATTTACAGTGAGGCTGTTGGTAGTGAGGGCTCCTACACTAGCACCCCCGCCACTGATGGACCAGCTTACTGAAGGTAGCATGTTGTTGGCCACATCGATTCGATATAGCTTGTTATCGCTGTCAACACAGGCTCCGACGTCACCAAGGATTTCGTTCCTGGGATAACGACAAGTTCTAAGTGAATTGACTGTATATTCATTGGTGCCATTGTTGACAATCAATGAATAATTGCTGTTGTCCACCCTTCTTGCATTCAAAACATAGGTACCCGCCGGACCTTCTGTAATGATGGTTCCGGAAGGAATGGGAAGCGGTGCTGCCGGAGGAGCAGGAGATGCCGTGCTGTAAAGACCATTGGCCGCTACGATTGTCCAGGTAAGACCCGGAGCACTGGTAATGGTAATAGTCTCCATAAACTGGCCATTTCCCCACGTTGTCTCGTTGTTCATACACCCACATTCATTCCGTGTAAATGTCGGAGTTTGTGCAGATGCCGTAATCAATTGGAAACACATCAGTATGGCAACCAGGATCAGTGGCCGGTGATGCTTCCATCCTTGATTCGATCTCAGTGAATGTAAAAAGTTCTTCATCGAATTTTGTGTTTTTTGTAATATTCGTTTCACTACAATGATTTTAACAGGTAGAGTATGTGAATTCACACACCTTTCCCTCATTTGACTTACTTATGCCAAATTCTACACCAAAAGGAAACTCATATTATCGCCAATTTTAATATGATGAAATATTAAAAAAATGAATAATGTGTAAGAACTTTTATTTCAATTTTCAATGGAAGTTTTTAGCCTACATTTTTTTTCCAACTTTTTTTTTATCATATTAATAAGATTTTTAATATGATAGTCGGATCACTGCTTTTTACCTGTTTCTGCACTCAAATGCCGGCTTAATAAATTTTTTTCAGGGCTTTTCATATTATTGAAAAAAATAATGTAATTTTACCTGATAATTACCAAAGTCTGTAAATGCCCATGGCCAGAATATTGATTGTTGACGATGATGCCAGCATCCGCAGAACGCTGAGGGAAATCCTCGAGTTCGAAAGTTATCAGGTTGATGAGTCGCCCGATGGCCTGGATGCCCTCGTTAAAGTAAAACAACAGGCATACGATGTCATTATCCTGGACATAAAAATGCCTAAGATGGATGGCATGGAAGCCATTGAAAGAATTCAGGTCTTGTGTCCGGATGTGCCTATAGTGATGATTTCAGGTCATGCCAATATCGATACAGCCGTAGAAGCAGTAAAGAAAGGCGCCTTTGATTTTATCCAAAAACCACCCGATCTCAATCGATTGTTGATTACAATCCGAAATGCCATGGACAAATCTTCACTCATCACTGAAAAAAAGGTGCTGCAGAAGAGAGTCCACAAATCCATGGTCCAGGAAATGATTGGCGAAAGCAAGGCGTTGGAGATGATAAAACAGACGGTTGAACGCATTGCCCCTACCGATGCCCGGGTTTTGATCAATGGTCGAAATGGTACCGGCAAAGAGTTGGTAGCCAGATGGATACATGAAAAATCAAACCGCGTTGAAGGCCCTATTGTAGAGGTAAACTGTGCTGCCATTCCATCGGAACTAATAGAAAGTGAATTGTTTGGACACGAAAAAGGCTCTTTTACTTCCGCACATAAAATGAGATTGGGCAAGTTTGAACAAGCCCATGGAGGCACCTTGTTTCTCGATGAGATCGGAGATATGAGTCTTTCTGCTCAGGCAAAGGTTTTGCGTGCATTGCAGGAAAACAAAATTACAAGGGTAGGAGGGGAAAAAGAAATTGCCGTAGACGTTCGGGTAATAGCTGCTACCAACAAAGACCTCAGAGCTGAAATCAACAAAGGTAACTTTCGGGAAGACCTTTACCACAGACTTGCCGTAATCGTGATTGAAGTTCCCTCTCTGAACGAAAGAAAAGAGGATATTCCATCGTTGGTAGAGCATTTTATCAACCGAATATGTGATGAATACGGCATGAACAAAAAGCCAATTGACAGCGCTGCCATGAAAATGCTCCAGCAATACAATTGGACAGGAAACATTAGAGAGTTAAGAAACGTTGTAGAGAGATTAATCATCCTTAGTAAGGATAAAATCACCAAGGCAGATATTGAAAATTACGTCAATACCAGCAATTCAGAAAGATCAAAGCTGCAGGAAATTTTCGACCAATTTGACAGCGCCGAAAAACTGCAGAAGTACATTCTGAAAGAATATGAAGCTTACAAGGGCATCCTTGTCTAACTTTTTTTTTATTTTTGTGTTTATAGGATTTGCCCGTCATTCAGTATGGCGGGCTTTTTTTTCGCCCGTAGGTTTCATTAAATTTGACTATGATCAGGAAGCCGGGGCATTCACTAAATGTTAATTCAATGGAAGAAAGAAAATTGAAAGCGGCAGCCGTGCCAACGCGGCAGATGAAACAATGGTCTGAACTCAAAGGTGAGAATTCCTGGACCATGTTTAAAGTTGTCGCAGAATTTGTAGATGGTTTCGAAAAGCTGAACCGCATAGGACCTTGTGTATCCATTTTTGGCTCTGCCAGAACACAGCCGGATAACAAATACTATCAACTGACAGTAGATGTAGCCAAAAGGATTACGGAAGAAGGCTTTGGTGTGATTACCGGCGGTGGACCGGGTATCATGGAAGCGGCCAACAAGGGAGCCTATACCCAGGGCGGCTTAAGTGTAGGACTGAATATCAATCTGCCCTTTGAGCAATCGCACAATGCTTATATTGACCCGGATAAAAATTTGGATCACCGTTACTTTTTTGTGAGAAAGGTGATGTTCGTTAAGTATGCGCAGGCCTTTGTTGTCATGCCGGGCGGCTTTGGTACCCTCGACGAAATGTTTGAGGTCCTCACCCTGATTCAAACCAAAAAAATATCCAAAGTTCCTGTCATTCTGATGGGGGTAGAATTTTGGTCAGGACTTAAGGCCTGGATCAAAGAAGTAATGCTCCAGCAATTTAACAATGTATCTGAAAAAGACCTTGATCTTTTACCTGTTACCGATGATCCGGAGGAAGTGGTCAAGTACATTGCAGATTTCTACAATATGGGCACAGAAGGACACGCCATTAAGCCAAATTTGGAACTGTAATTGTTTTTGGATAAGCATACGATCGTTGAACAGCTAACACCCCTTTACGGTGAAAGGGAGGCAGGGCTCATCGTCCACAATCTTTACCTCGATCTTTTTGATGGAAGGCAGCAACTGACAGCTGAGGATATCCGGATCCTGGAGTCCTCGGTCAAACGCCTGCTGCAGTATGAGCCATTGCAATACGTCACCGGCAAAGCCTTTTTCAGGGATTTTGTCTTATCCGTTGCTCCCGGGGTGCTGATACCCAGACCGGAGACTGAAGAATTGGTCGACATTGCCATCCGGGTGGCCAAAAATAAAAAATGCCACCATGTCCTCGACATCGGCACGGGCAGTGGGTGTATTGCTTTGGCGCTGAAAAAGGAAATACCTCACTTAAAGGTGACAGCTATTGATAAAAGTGCAGAGGCGCTGACCATAGCCAAAGGAAATGCCCAAAAATTGGGACTGGATATAGAATGGCTTTCCTGCGATTTTTTGGATGAAAAATCCCGCTCTGCGCTTACCCCATCGGACCTGATTGTTAGCAACCCTCCCTATATTGGTAGGGAAGAAAGTCACACCCTGGCGCCCAATGTGCTCAGTTATGAACCGGAATTGGCATTATTTGCTGAAGGAGATCCGCTTGTTTTTTACAAAGCCATAGCCAGGTTCGGATTTTCTGCGCAAATACCGGTGGTTTGTGAAATCAACGAAAAATGGGGGAGTGAAACGCGCACCTGTTTTTTGGATGCCGGATACAGCAATGTTTTGATTCATCAGGATTTGCAGGGCAAAGATCGGTTCGTGATCGCAGATTTCGGGTTGCCCATAACAATTGATTCCTAAAATAAAAAAGGGATTAAAATAATTATATTTATTTTAATCCCTTTTATCAAGTAGGTGTTGAATGAAAATTATACGTTGAATCTGAAGTGCATAATGTCGCCGTCATTGACCACATATTCTTTGCCTTCTACCCCCATTTTACCGGCTTCTTTTACGGCTGCTTCTGACCCGTATTGAATATAGTCTTCATACCTGATAACCTCGGCGCGGATGAATCCTTTTTCAAAATCGGTATGGATTACGCCGGCAGCCTGTGGAGCTTTATCTCCTCTGTGTATGGTCCAGGCACGGACTTCTTTTTCTCCTGCAGTGAAATAAGTGATGAGGTTGAGCAATTTGTAGCAAGCTCTGATGACTCTGTTGACACCCGGTTCGTCGAGACCCATGTCTTTTACAAATTCCATGCGCTCTTCCTTGCTCTCCAGTTCGGCAATGTCGGCTTCAATGGCCGCTGATATTAAGATTACCTCTGCATTTTCATCTTTGACACTGTCCATAAACCTGCGGGTGTGTGCATTGCCTGAGTTCACACTTCCCTCATCTACATTGCAAACATATAGGACAGGTTTATCCGTAAGCAACCATGCATCACGAATAAATTCACGCTCATCATCCGTAAAACCAAAAGCCCTGGCACAGTTGCCGGCTTCCAAAAATTGAAAAAGTTTTTCTAAAAACTCAACCTTGGCCACATCGTCCTTAGATCCTGATTTTGCCTGCTTTTTTTGCCTGTCTATTCTTTTTTCCAGCGTTTCCAGATCTTTCAAAATCAGTTCATTGTCAATGATACCTTTGTCTCTGATCGGATCGACGCCGCCTTCTACGTGGATGACATTGTCATCTTCAAAACACCTTACAACATGGACGATGGCGTCCACTTCACGGATGTTGGCCAGAAACTGGTTACCCAAACCTTCTCCCTTACTGGCCCCTTTGATCAATCCGGCTATATCTACAATTTCAACAGTAGTGGGTTGGACCCTTTGTGGTTTAACAATATCTGACAATCTGTCCAACCTTTCATCCGGAACCGTGATCACACCCAGGTTGGGATCTTTGGTGGCAAATGGATAATTGGCAGCCAGGGCTTTTGCCGATGTCAATGCATTGAAAAGGGTTGATTTACCAACATTGGGAAGTCCCACGATACCACACTGTAACGCCATCTCTTAGTTTTAGGCCGCAAAAGTAAGGAAAATGTGGCTAAAAACCTGCATCCGTACTAAGTTTTGCCTCTCCCGTTTGAGTTTGGACGAATAAGGGTAGGCTGTTTTAATAGAACTTTTTTGGAGATCAGACTTTTAGCGGCCTAACCATAACCGTTAATCTTGAAGTGCAAATCAACTGTCCTTCTTCATCTGATATTTCAGTGTTCCACACATGGATGGTCCCACCTGTTTTGACTGGACGAACCACTCCTGTCACCAGTCCTGATTTGGCAGATTTGAGATGATTGGCATTTACTTCCAGACCCACAGCACTGTATTGACCAAAAGGACCTGCTGCCATGAGCGATGCCACACTGCCGAGGGTCTCCGACAAAACCACCGATGCCCCGCCATGCAAAAGCCCCATGGGTTGTGTAGTTCTTTGATCTACGGGCATGGTTGCACTGATGTAGTCGGGACCAATCTCTGTAAACTCTATACCCAAATGAGCGCCCAATGTCTTTTGGTTAATTTGATTGAGCATACCGATATCGGTATTTATTTTCCAAATCATAGGGACGAATTAAGAGGTCTTATGGTTTTGATCTTTTGTATTTTTTCCAAACGTCCACAAAGGCTTTGGCATGCATTTTTGCCGTGTTGGGACTGTATTGAATGACCTCATTTGGATCCTCAGTTGGCGGTGTAGATACGGAAACAGGATGAGTGGACCCATTGTATATTGCCAATTCATTGATAAAAGGCATGAAGTCTGTTTCCTGGATAAAGCAGAACATGTTTTTGACTTCATCCTCACTGACACCGAAGGCTTTTTTGTATTTTTCTATATTGGTTCTGATTTCTTTGGAAGCCGGTACAATGTATCTGTATTTCGTCTTTTGCCCCAAATTGACACTGACCAATTCGGTAAAATTTTTGTTTTCCAGATCATAGTGAAGACCGGGTGTGATAACCCAAACTTCTTTGGCCTTATCCTCCAATTTGATTACGTCTTTTAATTTCATTTTTTATGGTTTTAATTGAAATTTGACAAACACCTTTTTAACCGGCTAATGGCTTCAATGAGGTCGGTTTCAGATGCCGCGTAAGATATGCGAATGCATTGCTCAGCCCCAAAGGCAGAGCCACTCACAGTACCTACATGTGCCTCAGCCAGCATGATTTCTGCAAAATCATCTGCATTGTGAATGGTATGTGTGCCATCTGATTTTCCAAAATAGTAGCTCACATCGGGAAATACATAAAAAGCCCCCATGGGGTTGTTGACAATCAGTCCAGGAATTTCCTTCAGTCTTTCGATTACCAGATCTCTTCGCTGTTTGAAGGCTTTGGTCATCTCATGGGTTGGGCCCATATCGCTGTCGAGGCCAACGGCTGCAGCATGTTGACTAAATGAAGCCGCGCCGGAAGTTACCTGTCCCTGCACTTTGTCGCAAGCAGAAGCCAGCCATGCCGGGGCAGCCATAAATCCCAGCCTCCAGCCGGTCATGGAAAATCCTTTCGAAAATCCATTTACTACGGCAGTGCGTTCCTGCATACCCTCAACACTGGCAATACTCGCATGGTGTCCCTGAAAATTGATGTACTCATAGATTTCATCCGAAACAACTACAATGTTATCGTGCTGCTTAATGACTTCTGCTATGGCGTTCAATTCTTCACGGGTAAAAACAGAACCTGTGGGATTGCATGGAGATGAAAAAATCACCATTCTTGTTTTATCGGTAATAGCCCCGGCTACCTGCTCTGCACTCACTTTAAATTCCCGGTCGATCCCCGCAGAGACGATGACCGGCTTTCCCTGGCAGAATTTGATAATTTCATAGTAGGATACCCAATAAGGTGCAAAAACCACAACCTCATCTCCCGGATCAATGAGGGCAGTACAAATGTTGAAAATACTTTGTTTTGCACCATTGGAAATCACAATTTGATTGGGTTGATAGTCCAGTTGACTGTCCCTTTTCATTTTGCGGATGATGGCATTTTTCAATTCCATGGTACCTGATACGGGTGTATACTTTGTCATACCCTTGTGCAGGCCATCGATGGCCGCTTCTTTTATGTGTTCCGGAGTATCAAAATCAGGTTCTCCCAGACTCAAGGAAATCACGTTGATGCCCTTTGCAGCCAATTCCCGCGCTTTCTGTGCCATGCGAATGGTGGCCGATTCTGTCATTTCCTGAATTTTATCGGCTACCATCAATTTTAAATCAAATGCCATATCTCGTTAAAGTTATGCACAAAAGTAATAATATGAATCGAGGAATTTTAGGCGATTTACCAGAAAATCAGTGAATAAAAGCTATAATGAAAAAAAGAGAGCCCTCTGCGGATTTGTTTTATCCTTTTTCGCAGCAATTGTAAGGCGAAAACAACCCTTTAATAGGTATGTTTCTTTCTGAAATTCATTGGCATTTTTGGCTAACTATCCCACCTTTTTCAACAGAATCGTCATCTTTTTGCCTTATATTTACACTCTAATTATTCAGACCCATGCAAGAACTCATCCATACTCTGTTAGATAAAAAGAATCAGGCTTTATTAGGCGGTGGCCAGGAACGAATTGATAAGGAGCATAAAAAGGGTAAACTCACAGCTCGCGAAAGGCTTGAACTTCTTTTGGACCACGGTACTTTTGAAGAGCTTGATATGTTGGTAGAACACAGATCCTTTGATTTTGGTATGGAAACCCAGCAGGTTCCGGGTGATGGAGTGATCACCGGATTTGGAAAAATGCATGGCAGGCTCGTTTATGTTTTTGCACAGGATTTTACAGTTTTTGGTGGCTCACTTTCCGAAACCCACGCAAAAAAAATCTGCAAAATTATGGATTTAGCCATGGACAATGGGGCCCCTGTTTTCGGACTCAATGATTCAGGCGGGGCAAGGATTCAGGAAGGGGTAGACTCTCTGGGTGGATATGCCGATATTTTTTACAGAAATACGGTATCTTCAGGTGTTATTCCTCAAATCAGCGCTATTATGGGCCCATGTGCCGGTGGTGCCGTTTACTCACCTGCCATTACAGACTTTATTATGATGGTGGAAAATACTTCCTATATGTTTGTTACCGGACCGAATGTGGTAAAAACGGTAACCAATGAGGACGTAACTTCAGAAGAATTGGGAGGTGCTATGACCCACGCTCAAAAGAGTGGAGTTGCCCATTTGACCGCCTACAACGATCTCGATGCGATTCGCAAATTAAGGATGCTTTTAACGTACATCCCACAAAACAACAACGAAAAAACACCTGTACAACCTTATGAATCAGGAGACGAAAGCAGACCTGCACTTAACCAGGTTATCCCCGCCTCTGCCCAAACACCTTACGATATAAAAGAAGTCATTTTACAAGTCTGTGATCGGGATTCTTTTTTTGAAATCCATGAACATTACGCAGAAAATATTGTAGTTGGTTTTGCCAGGCTGGCTGGCAGGAGTATTGGAATAGTAGCCAATCAACCCCAGGATCTGGCCGGTGTGCTGGATGTTAACTGCAGTAAAAAGGCCGCAAGATTCGTTAGGTTTTGCGATTGCTTTAACATTCCATTGCTGGTTTTGGTAGATGTACCGGGTTTCTTACCGGGTACAGACCAGGAGTGGAATGGCATTATCACAAATGGTGCCAAATTGTTGTATGCTTTCAGTGAGGCAACGGTACCTCGTATTACCGTCATTACCAGAAAAGCTTATGGCGGGGCTTATGATGTAATGAACAGTAAACACATCAAGGCGGACCTCAACTTCGCCTGGCCAAGTGCTGAGATTGCGGTAATGGGAGCCAAAGGCGCCAGTGAAATTATCTTTAAAAAAGAAATTTCCAGTGCCAGTGATCCGGAAGCCAAATTATTGGAAAAGGAAGCTGAATACCAGGAGAAATTTGCCAACCCATACAGGGCTGCTGCCAGAGGATTTGTAGACGAGGTAATCATACCGTCAGATACCCGAAAAAAACTGATCCGAGGCTTCGAAATGTTGGAAAACAAGAAGATTGTCCGGCCCTATAAAAAACACGGCAATATTCCTTTGTAATTCAAACGAAGATTCTAAAGATTTTGTTAATTTATCGAGAGCAGTGGTAGAATTGCCTTGTGCTTTCGTATTATAGTATCATAGTGTAAATAATGATAAAAATGAAACGCATCATAAAAATTGCCGGTATTTTGCTGGCAGGCATCTTTCTGGCTTTGTTGGTGGCACCATTTGTGTTTAAAGATAAGATTCTGGCTGAAATTAAAAAATTTGCCAACGAACAAGTCAATGCAAAAATTGACTTCCGGGATGTGGATGTTTCTTTTATCAAGTCCTTTCCTGAAGTTTCAGTGGCTATCAAAGACATTCAGGTAGCAGGGGTAGATACCTTTCATGGCCAAAATCTGCTTTCTGCCAAAGACCTCATCCTCGATTTTTCACTCATCCCATTGTTCAATTCAGAGGCACCTAAATCCATAAAGTATGTTGGCCTGGAAGACGCCAATATTGATATTGTAGTACTCAACGATTCATTGGCCAATTACTTGATTTCCAAGCCCGGTGGTGATACAACAGGAGTTTCTTTTTCGCTGGAGGGCTATGCGTTGAAAAATTGTAATCTCACTTATAAAGACATATCCTTGCCCCTTGAATTGGTACTGAAGGGCATTCAACATGAGGGTAGTGGAGATATTGCAAGCAATGTATATGACCTCAAAACCACTACAACAGCAGATAGTATGACGGTTGTTTTTGATGGTTTCTCCTATCTGAAGAATGTGAAAACAGGCTTGGATGCTATTTTTCATATCGACCTGGATAAACAGCTGTTCGAACTCAAAGACAATAGCCTTTTCATCAATCAACTCAAGGCCAAAGGGAATGGTTCGGTTCAATTTATCGATGAGGAAACTATGCGTATCAATGCGGATCTTGCCACCCTTGGCAATAGCTTTGGTGAATTGCTCTCTGTGTTTCCTTACTTATCTTCTTTTAATACAGTTAAAGCTACAGGGTCAGCAACTTTTGCTGCAAAAGTATTGGGAGACTTTAATGCAAGCCAATCTAAAATGCCTGCCTTTGATTTGACGCTGGATATTAGAAACGGAGCCGCACGATACCAGGGGCTGGATGCAGATATTCACCAGGTGAACGCTTTCATTAAAATAAAGTCAACTCGCTCAGATATGAAAGATATGGAGGTTGATATCAATAAAGCATCAGTTGCCGTTAATCAGGAAAAAATTGCGGGTAGTTTTAAAATCAGGAATGGTCTCACCAATCCGCACATAACAGGCAATATTAAAGGAGGTATAAGTCTTCAAAATTGGAGGAAGGCAATCCCTCTGCCGGACCTTGTTCAGTTACAAGGTAAGATCCAGGCGGATCTGAGCTTCGATGCAACTAAGGCAGATATAGATAAAGAAAATTATGCTGCCATCGGATTCAACGGCAACGCGCTCATATCAGATTTTGTGTATCAGACAAAAAACAACCCGGTAATAAAGGTAAGCAAAGCTGCTTTGGGTGCTTCACCGCAAAAAATTTCCATTCAAACCGAGTCGATAAACCTGGGCAAGAGCGATCTGTCCGTCAATGGTGAAATTTTACATCCCATGGCATATTTTTCTGAGCATAAAAGTATTACCGGTAAAGTCAATCTGACTTCTCAACTTTTGGATCTTAACGAATGGACAGGAGAACCTGCCCCTAAAAAGGAAGTGCAAAGTGTGCCGGCATTTTTACCGGATCTATCAGCCTACAGCTTCAGTAAAATTGACGCCAAGGCTCAACTCAAAGAAATAAAATACGGAAACCACACCCTCAAAGATTTGAATGGCGTGGCTACTTTGGGCTTGGAAAACATCGATGTTAAAAACTTTGGTTTGGATCTGGATGGAAGTTTGATCCAGTTGCAGGGCAAACTTGCCAATGTTTACTCATGGTTTACGGGAAGCGGCATACTGAATGGCGAACTTTCGTTAAAAGCCAATAAATTGGATGCCAATGCATTTATGGTTAAATCCGAGGAAACACCGATGACAGAAGAGCAGGTAGTATTTAAGGTGCCCGCAAATGTCAATTTGAAAATGGATGCTCAAATTGGTCAATTGAAATACACCAATATGGTATTGGACAAATTTGTTGGCAATGTCAATGTCGAAAATCAAACAATTTTCCTTTCCGGTTTAAACGCGGGTACTTTGGGAGGAAAGATCGGCTTCGATGGCCTTTACGATACAAGAGGGGATCAACCTGTTTTTAATGTAAAAATTGATTTGGCAAAACTCGAATTTGGCAAAGCGTATAATCAATTTGTAACGATGAAGGCCCTGGCTCCTCTGGCAGCTTATATCAACGGTGTTTTCAATACTACTTTGGTAATGGAAGGCAAATTGGGAAAAGGTATGATACCGGATGTATCTTCGCTTACGGTATCCGGGTTTATTGAAACCCTCAATGGCATAATCAAGGGTTTTGCTCCTCTGGCAGCAGCAGGGGATAAGTTGGGCCTCAAGGAGGTTTCTGAGATGGAACTCAAGGATACACGCAATTGGTTTGAAATGAAACAAGGTGTCATTGAGATAAAGGAATTTACCAAAAACATCGCAGGTATTGAAGTCAAGGGACTGGGTAAACACAAAGTGGGTGGAGATATGGACTATTCATTTGACCTTAGAATTCCGCGTAAAATGCTGTCAAAAAATGTAGTTACAGGCACTGTAGTCAAAGGTCTTGGCTTTTTGGAAAAAGAGGCTTCCAGGTATGGGGTAAACATCGCTCAGGGAGAATTTATTGATGTAAGATTGTTGATGGGGGGTAAAATAAAGGATCCAAAAATTACCATCAAGCCCTTGGGAACTTCCGGCAAGTCCATGCAGGAAGAATTGAAAGAGGAAGCCAAAGCCAAACTGGATAAAGCCAGAGACTCCATAGAAAAAGTAGTTTTAAAGAAAAAAGAGGAATTGAAGGATACCATCCGGTCAAGAGCAGAGGAAGAGGTGGACAAGGCCAAACAGAAACTGGAGGAAAAAGCTACCGATGTGGTCAATGAAACCAAAGACAAAGTTCAGAAAGAAGTAGAAAAGAAATTGGATACCCTGGTAGGTAAGGCGGTGTCTGATACCTTGCAGAAGAAAGCAGGAGAAATCTTAAAAGACAAAACAGGAAAAGACCTTGAAGATGTCAAGAACAAGGTCAAGAACTGGAATCCTTTTAAGAAGAAAAACTAATAATACAAAGCTTAGGCACCAATTAAAGCGGCTTTGGCAGCTGTGATTCTGTCATCGGAAAGATAATCGTCAAAGCTGGTTTCCCTGTCTACGATGCCATAAGGTGTAATCTCAATTACCCTGTCTGCAACTGATTGCGCCAATGCATGGTCACGGGTTGTAAACAACACAGTACCACGGTAATCCAAAAGCCCGTTGTTTAATGCGGTAATAGATTCCAGATCAAGGTGGTTGGTGGGTTCGTCCAGCAAGATAACATTGGCATTGGCAGTCATCAACCGACTTAGCATACATCGCATCTTTTCCCCTCCGCTCAATACGGTACAGTTCTTCTGGGTTTCTTCGCCACTGAATAGCATCCTGCCCAGAAAACCTCTTAGATCTGTTTCATCCATATTGGTTGTGTACTGTCTGAGCCAGTCAACCAGATTCATATCCTTGTCCTTAAAATATTCACTGTTGTCAGATGGCAAATAAGCGTAGGTTATGGTTACACCCCATTTAAATGAACCTTCAAAGTCGGTATCTTCACCTGCCAGAATTTTGTACAAAGCGCTGGTGGAAAGGGAGTTTTCTGAGTATATAGCTATCTTTTGACCCTTGCGTACATCAAACCTTACATCTTTCAAAAGTACTTGTTCACCGGAGACTTTCTGACTGATATTTACCTCGAGTATCTGATCTCCGGCATCTCTGCCTTGGTTGTTGAAAATGATACCCGGATATCTCCTGTTGGATGGACGCATATCATTGAGGTTGATTTTATCCAGGGCCTTTTTACGGCTGGTGGCCTGCTTTGATTTAGATGCATTGGCAGAAAATCGGGCAATGAAAGCCTTGAGTTCAGCAATTTTTTCTTCAGCTTTTTTGTTTTGATCAGCTCTTTGTTTCAACAATAATTGGGAACTCTCGTACCAAAATGAATAGTTACCAGAAAATATCGTAATCTTCCCGAAATCGATATCAGCAACGTGCGTACAAACAGCATCCAAAAAGTGACGGTCGTGACTCACCACCAAAACGATTTTATCGTAGTCTGCCAAAAATTCTTCCAACCATGCGATAGTAGCAAAATCAAGGTCGTTGGTAGGCTCATCCAACAACAAAATATCAGGATGACCAAATAGAGCCTGAGCCAACAATACCCTCACTTTGTCTTTGGCATCCAGTTCTTTCAACTGCTTGTAGTGCAAATCTTCTTTTATGCCCAGATTGGAAAGTAGGGTAGCGGCATCACTTTCCGCATTCCAACCATCCATTTCTGCAAAAATAGCTTCCAATTCTCCTGCTTTGATACCATCTTCTTCACTGAAATCAGGCTTCATGTAGATGGCATCTTTCTCTTTCATGATATCGTACAGCTTCTTATTGCCGATGATCACTGCCTCTAAAACAGTATAATCATCAAATTCGTAGTGATTTTGTTTCAAAACACTCATCCTTTGATCTTTGGCAATTTCAACGCTGCCGGTGGTTGGATCTATTTCACCTGCCAGGATCTTTAAGAAAGTACTTTTACCGGCTCCATTGGCTCCAATAATGCCATAACAATTGCCCTCTGTGAATTTGATGTTTACATCTTCAAATAAGGTGCGTTTGCCATATCGAAGTGAAAGATTGGATGTTGAAATCATTGAAATATTTTTAGAAAACGGAAAAGTGGTTGCAAAAATACGGTTTGCAGGTGTCAATGTATTGGCAAACGGAATATTATTTTGTTAATAAAGTATAAACTATTTACTACCTTGCCTGAAACTTCGTGTTTATGCGACTACTGATTGTAAGTGCTACCGGTTTTGAAATGACTCCTCTGCTCAATTTTCTGGAAGAAAATGCAGAAAAGCAATCATTTTTTACTTACCGGTATAAGCAACACTTAATCCATCCTCTGGTCACCGGTGTTGGGAGTGTAAATACGGCGCTGGGTCTCTCGAGGTGCGAATTCATTAGAGAAATTGACGTTGCCATTCAAATGGGTGTTGCAGGCGCTTTTGACAGAAAATTGTCTTTGGGTTCAACCTGTGAAGTGGTAGCAGATCGTTTTGCTGATTTGGGGGTGGAAGAAGCAGATGGTAGTTTTACCGATGTTTACGAATTGTCGCTCTGTCCTCCGAATACTTTTCCATTCGAAAATGGATGGATATCTGGAGGCAATGCCGGCATCCATACCGGTTTGACAAAGGTCAAAGCATTAACTGTTAATAAAGTGCATGGTTATGCTCCATCTATTGAGCGCATTGAAAATAAGTATACAGCGCAGCTTGAAAGTATGGAAGGCGCAGCTTTTTTATATGCTTGCAGATTAATGGATGTGAAATGTGCCCAAATCAGGTCTATATCCAACTATGTTGAACCACGAAACAGGGCCGGTTGGCAGCTGGAGCTTGCCATTGACAACCTGAATCGCGAAGTTATTCGAATCATAAATACCTTAGAAAGTTAGTTTGACAAAACATAAATCTATATTGGAAGCATCCGAACTTGTTATTTCCCAATTGTTAAATAAGTTGGGTTATGAGCATTTAACCGATATGCAAAAGGCGGTCTTCGATGACATCTATAAACTCCACGATGTATGGTTAACAGCACCAACCGGTTCCGGCAAAACCCTGGCTTTTCTTTTGCCTGTAATGCTTCAAATGCAGCGCAATGACCACCGATTATTGGTCATTGTTCCCACCCGCGAATTGGCTGTCCAGACTACTCAGATTATCCGAAACCTGGCCATGGGATTTTCGGTGAGTCTTTGTTATGGAGGCAACGACCGCAGAAAGGAAATTTCTTCACTGGCCTCCAACAGCAGGATAGTGGTGGGTACACCCGGTAGGTTGTGTGATCACGAAAGAAACCAAAACCTGGCTGGTCCTTTCCATACCTTGGTTTTGGATGAGTACGACAAATCCCTGGAAATTGGCTTCAAGGAGGAAATGGATATTTTGCTTAGAACCTTTTCAAATGGCGCTCAGATAATTCTCACTTCTGCCACCAAAACAAAACAACTTAGCTTACTCGAAGACAGGGGCCAATGGGCTCAATTCGATTATACTGCTTTGGAGAAATCCGGCAAAGTAATGCGATGGCTTGTAACTTCACATGAAAAAGACAAACTGGAAACCCTGGGACATTTACTTCGCGATCTGGGAGGCAAAAAAGTAATCGTTTTTGTCAATTACAGGGAGGCCGCAGAAAGAACAGGCAATTGGCTGGTTAATCAAAAGTTTCCTGCTGGCGTTTTTCATGGCGGCCTCGATCAAAAGGAAAGAGAATGGATGTTGAGCCGGTTTAGAAATGGTTCCGTGACCATTCTTGTTTCAACCGATCTGGCAGCACGGGGTCTCGATATTTCGCTAGCCCGATATGTGGTACATTATCAGATGCCGCATAAAAATGATGATATGATCCACAGGGACGGGCGTACAGGTAGGATGGGGACAGATGGAGATATTTTTTTCCTTCGGTTTGAAGGTGAAGACCTCCCTGATTTCCTCAATCCCATACCTGATGAGTATTATCCTGCCCGAGACAATGCCGAAGTTAACCTGCCTGTTTGGAAAACATGGATATTTAACAAAGGAAAAAAAGACAAGCTCAATAAGGGAGACATCGTCGGGTTCCTGGTTCAGAACTTCAATTTATCTGCCGACGAAATCGGGCCAATTGACCTCGGTGAACACCAGGCTTTGGTAGCCGTAAAAGAAGATGCCCATTTAAAAATGATTGAGGGCTACCACAAAATCAAAAAAACAAGCGTAAAAATATTTCATAAATAGATGAATATTAGTTATTAACACATTTAAATAATATATAATGTTAATAATTTTTCAGTTTTTAGGGTAATGTTACAAGGGCTGAATATATTTGCGGCCGATTGTTGAGTTAATTTCAATTTCGAATTTGCTGAATACCAAAAAATGAAACTAAAAAATGTAATCGCCGTTAGTGGTCATCCTGGATTGATGACCCTTGTATCTTCTAGAAACAACGGCTTGATTTTAAAAGATCCGGTGACCGGTAAAACTTCCTTTTTTTCTGTTAGAACGCATCAGTTCACACCACTTGAAACCGTGGGTATCTACACGATGACCGATACCGTGGACTTAAAGGATGTTTTCAAAACCATGATGGACAAAATGTCTGATCATCCGCCGGTTTCCATTAAGTCTTCCGGTCCTGAACTTATGTCTTATTTTTCGGGTATTGTTCCGGATTACGACAAAGACCGCGTTTATCCGGGGGATGTCAAAAAAGTGATTAAGTGGTTCCATAATTTAAATGAAATTGGCTATTTAACTGCCTCGGATGAGGAAGAATAGATTTTTAACACCCCAAAACCCGACAGTTGTTCGTTTATAGTAAGTCCAACTAATGTAAAATAACATGAAATTACACTTTCCCTTTTTAGCCCTATTCTTGACATTATCTTTCATCTGGATTTCATGCGGGAAAGATCCGGTAGTCAATACAGACCCCACCCTTACATCAACTGTGGCTGAAAATGACACCATCAAAGCCATAGCCAATCAGGGGGCACTTCTTAAAGTATCGGGAATCAAAGGAAGCGCTGAGTTGAATTCGGTTGAGATTTTGGAAAATGACACTTTGGTAAAAGCTTTCAGAGTCGGGTTTAAAGGTACTAACGTTGGGGTAAATCCCATTGTTTTGTTGGATAATGATAGACAGGGTTTCAACGCGGAAGTAAGACTCAGAACCAGCTATGTCGATGCTGTTTCCAAATTGACCATTGTACTGAATGCAGCAGATGGAAAATCGACGAAAATAAGCAGATGGATTAAATCCACAAAGACCAATCCCATCATTTCTTATGTAGAAAGCAATCCGGTCAATGCCGCTACACCGGGCGCGGATCATTCCTTTCGCCTTTCAGTTTCTGGTGGTTCAGCTCCGGTTACACAACTTTTGGTAAAAGAAAATGGCATCAATATCACTGATGTTTCCCGTCTGAAATTTGATACACTAAACTTTTTCACCAATCCCTTCATTTTTCCGGAAGCACAAAATGCATTTACAAGTAAAAAAGTAACCGTAAGAATGCCATTGACTCCTGGAAAATGGGAGTATAGTTTTACATTTGTTGATTCACTTGGAGGCAGTGCCTCGCAAAATGTAACGGCCTATGTCGGTACAAAACTAAATGTATCCAAAACAGCAGTCCTGAATAATTCAGCGGATGCATCAACAGGTGGTTTGGATTTAGATGCCGCTGCTGCCGTAAGCAGCTCGAATCCGGAGGCCGAAATTATTGATGCTGGAATTGACCCTGCATTGCCTGCCACAAGCAATTGGAAACAAAAAATATTGCCTGCTCCGGGAGCTGAGATGAGATGGGTGATTTCTTCTGCGAATATCAATGACATCGTAGTTAAAGAACAAATCTCAACTTACTGGAACTTAGGAACCCCAATTCCGAACGGCACTCCCAATAAAGTCCTGACCGGAGACACATTTGTGGTTTTAAAAAATGGCATTTACTATTTTATCCAGGTTTCAAAAGTAAATGCTACTCCCGGAGACAATGCAGATAGCATCGAGTTGGGTGTAAAGTGGTAAATATTTTATAATTTAGCTTCCATTAGTCACTAAAAACTTAATACTATGTGGAAAGAATTTAAAAATTTTATTGCAACAGGCAATGTAATTGAATTTGCCGTTGGCGTAATCATGGCAGGTGCTGTAGGTGCTGTAGTCAATGGTTTCGTTGCTGATATCGCCATGCCTATTGTAGGCTACCTGACAGGGGGTGTAGATTTTTCAGATATGAAATTTATTTTGTCAGCGGCTGTTGTGGGTCCGGATGGTAAAGAAACAACCCCGGAAGTTGCCATATTTTATGGCAGGTGGATTACATCGGTAATCAGTCTTTTCACAGTGGGTCTTGTAATGTTTGCCTTGATAAAGTCATACAACAAAATGAAAAAGCCGGTTGAAGCAGCTGCTCCTGCAGGCCCGTCAGACAATGATTTGCTGAAGGAAATCAGGGATCTACTGAAAAAATAGAATTTTTCTTTAAAGGTATATCAGCGCATCATTTCAGGTGCTATTGCGAGGTATTATTTGAACCGGTCTTTTGAACCGGCAAGGTTATCGTTTTTCTTTTTTCTGGAATTATTAAAAAAATCAGTCGATCATGGTTACTCAGACAATTCTGAAACGAGTAGTTGGGTATGCATCTTTTGATTGAAATAGCTTATTATAAGGAATCGGTAATTATCCTAAAATAAAAAAGCCGGAGACTTTTTCCTCCGGCTTACAACTGTAATTTGAAACAATCTGATTTATTGATCAGGTTATCTTCTTTAAGACGACCTGAATGCAACTTCGTGATTACTGTATTTGTATGGTCCAAGAAATATACGCGCATACATACGGAAGACAGCTAAGCCATCGATAATAAGGCTGATGGCAATCATGGCTGTAAGACCGTATTGGTTTTCATGAATATGGCCCAGTATCAAATCTTCGCCAATAAAACTTGGGGTGATCGGAAAGCCCATAAGGCCTAAACTCGCCAATAGAAATAAAAAGGCATGCAGAGGCTTGATCCTTTGATATCCAAAAAAGTTATTGAGGGTAAGTTCAGGTACTGATTTTTTCAGATGTATTAAAACGATAAGTCCTACAAGACCGGAAATCATGATGCCACTGAGGAATAAATGAATTTGACCAAAGTCAAATTGCTCATTAAGTCCAATGGTAAGTGAGGTGAAAAGGTTGTTAAGAAATATCATCATCCACGCTTTTATAGGCTGTAATCTTTGGACAAAAGCGCGCATAGCAATAACGATGCCCAAGAAAGAATAAACATAGGGTAAGTACCCCAGTATCTGTGGTTCGATTAATTCTTTGTGATAAACCAGGTAAAGGCCTACAAAGTATATAGGGATAAACCCAAAATATACAACACCTCGGGGAATGTAGCTGATCCAGTTACCTGTTCTTTTCAGCGGTGACCACAAATAACGGTACATGATGTCATCCAATAGGAACTCACGAACACTAAGGATGTATAAACTCATTTTTAATTTTCCGATAAAACCTTTCCTAAAGTTTTGTTGTGGCTGAATAAAATTAAAAAACTGATCATGAATCAAATAACTGAGGATGGAAGGTGAAACCAGGAGTTGATAGGTTCTCAAAAATGCGTTTGCCATGAAATGTATAGTAGCAAATACATGCCATCCCAATGATACCCAAACAAACATCAATCCTATTTGTGCTATAGAAGAATAGGCTATTTGGGTTTTGGCTGAGGATTGTACGCGAGCAATTCCTGTAGTAACTAAAGTAGTAACAATACCCATCAATGCCATCAATATTCTGAATGTTATATTCCCTTCCCAAAGCGGATAAGTTCGTATCATCAGAAAAACGCCCATGTGCACAGACAGTGAACCATAAAATATGGCACTGGAGGTAGTAGGCCCTTCCATGGCTCTTGGCAACCAAGATGAAAATGGAAATTGGGCGGATTTAACAGAGGCAACAATGAGGAGCGCTATCGGTAAAAACCAAATGAGTAAGCCCGGCGCATGGCTGCTGTGTGTAGCCGCAGCAATGGCTTTCAGATCATAAAAATCAATGCTTTTTCCCATCGCATGATGACCTGCCCAAATAGCTAGCAACAGCAAGATATCAGCAATTCGATAATTGGATACTACTTTCAGTGAATTTTTCACAGGTAAATACCGGTCATTATAAAAAGCAATCAGGAAGAAAGAAGTAATACCAATGATTTCCCAACCAATAAACAAGGTTTCAAAATTGCCCGAAAAAATGATAACATTGATGCCCAGAAAAAACAACAGAAGATTACTAAAAAACCTCTTAAATCCTTTCTCTCTGTGCATGTAGTAACGACTGAACAATGCCACCATAAAAGTGATCAGGCACATGACCGCTCCAAATGCTACTGTATAAAAGTCAAAGAAAAAGTTGATACTGAAGTGGCTGGATCCGGTTTCGTACAATCGCAAAGCTTCATAGTGAAATGGAATGGCTCCTTGTGACAGCCACTCTGTTGTTACCAGCAGTGCACTCAATGAATGCAATGTGATGGCTATAAAGGTGGTCCAGAAAATAGCATCTTCTTCTTTATTCTTGAAGAAAGATAAAGCCAGCAAAGCGACCAAAGGAAGTATGATAAACAGCGGAATAACAAATGTATATTGCATAATCAGTGTTTAATGAGTTTAACTGGGAGATTCTGTCTGGTTGTCTCGGTAATGTGTACGGTATCAATCTCATTGGCAGCGTGAATCAAAGAATCTACATCGTGCACCATATCTATGCTGCTGGCAGTGGGCTCATACAATTCAAAGGTGTGATTCCTGAAGTAGTAAAAACACTGGTTTTCCGGATGGACTGCCACCAGATGGACCCAACCATTGGAAAACCACTCCTGCAATGCATCATCTTGCTGAATGGTGTTTAAAATTACTTCCGGAAAATGTTCTACCATGATCAGCAATCTTACCGGATCATGAACTTCGATCATTTGTAGCGGAAGTCCGGGCCTGAGGTCACCGTCGCTGCTATTGGCCACACCTATCAGTCCCATCACATTGTGCGGCAATTTTGTGCCTGCCCCCATTTTGTAATTGTCTACGCGGGAAAAATAGTATTCCAGATTAATACCCCCGCAAACGGGTGGAATTGGCCGGATCACTCCCAGAAGTTTTTTGCCATCAGGATCGGTTTTGTAATTGTATGAGTTCATGAAAGCCCTTCTGTCCAGAAAGATACCCTTTGTCAAATTTCGTTTGCCGATAAAACACAGTGCATTGGTGCTGTGGCCCAGCTCCGGTCTGGGCTCAAACATCGACATCGACCTTTCCCGAATGGCTTTCCTCACTTTGTGTATATTCTGATTAGAATCTATAGAGGCAAATCTCCTCGATCTCTCCTTGGCATTTAAGTTCAAGGCATTTTCAAACTTGTCAACATTTTCAAGGTGACGCATTGCATTTTCTGCACTTAAATTTTGGGTGTCGTAAAATGCCATTTCATCACTGGAAGTATCGTGTAAAGCTGCAAGGAACTGAGTTGTTTCCGGAATATGAAGACCCCGTTTTTCCAATTCTCTCCTTACCTTATCTAGATTGGCCATGTAGGCAAATACCCTCGCATTTACAGAACCAGGTCTTCCACTGCACGCTCCACAGTCGTATGCACCATGGTAGGGGTTATTGGCACTGCTGGAACCATGAGCCACTACATAAACGATAGGAGCAAAATTTGCAATCAATCCAATACCACGCAACAAATTCTCAACCCGGTCTGTCATTTCTTCCAACGTGAAACCAATTTGTAAACCATTTTCAACGTCTGATGGATGCAGATTTTCAATATGCAATTGCCCATCTATGTTCATGTGGGCAAAGGCATTGGTATTGGCAGGGCTATCAGAAGGTTTAAACAAATTGAATAATAGTTTAATGGCTGCCCAAAAACCCAATGATAGCGTAACGAAGAATGATTCTATGGAATGCGACTTTTTGGAGTATAATAACTCTTTAGCCCTTCCTCCTTCTGATGCATATTCTTTGATGAGATATTTGGGTGTAACAGGAGCAGGACACAGTTTT
>CALJKQ010000117.1 GCA_937973565.1 uncultured Saprospiraceae bacterium
GATGATCCATAACGCTGAAAATATAAATGATTTAAGAATACCGCCTGCGAACCACCTAAAAAAACTCAGAGGTGAACTACCTGACTTTTATAGCATTCGAATTCATGATCAGTGGAGAATTATATTTAATTGGCAAAGTAACAATGCCGGAAACGTAGAAATAACAGATTATCATGAGTAAATTAAATAATATACATCCCGGTGAAATTCTTGAAGAAGAATTCCTCAAACCCATGGGCATAACTGCTTATAAACTATCTCAAGCAATTGGAGTACCACAAACAAGAACAAGTCAAATCCTTAAAGGTCGAAGAAGGATAACAGCTGACACTGCATTGAGATTGGCAAAATTTTTTGGCACTTCGTCTAAGTTTTGGCTTGGACTTCAAAACGATTTTGACATAGAAGAAGAAAAACAAAATATAAAGAAAGAATTGGAATTAATAGAAACAGTTCGTTAAAAAACAGGATTGAACAATTGCTGCGATGGTAATTTCGCTATCGCTTCTTCCATAACATAGTCTAGAAGTTACACGCTATACTAAAACACACCCCTTGAATAAAATGAAATTAAAAATACAAAATACCTTCATCCTTTGCTGCACATTTTTACTAGTCGCAACCATCTCTTGTCATAGTAAAAGTCAGTTTAATCCAGAAAATAAGATAGTACAAATCAAAACGGATAGCCTATCATTGAAATTCACCACAGGTGTGCGATCCATTTTAGAAGATAGCAAAGGAAATATTTGGTTTGGCAGCTACAACGAAGGAGCATGTTTGCTTCAGAATGGGAAACTTCATTATTTCACCACAGAAAACGGCTTAAGTAATAATCAGGTTAGAAATATTTATGAAGACAAAAATGGCGTCATTTGGTTTGAATGTGGCATGGGTTTAAGTACCTATGCCCATGAAAAAATGGCTGTGTTTAATGAAAGAAATTATAATACCCCAAAACAAGCGAAATTGTCTAATACTGACCTTTGGTTTAAAAGTGATGCATCATTTGGCAATAGCCAACTTGAAAAAAAATCAGGGGTCTATCAATATGATGGAAAAGAGCTTTATTACCACCCTTTTGTTATTACGGACAAATCCGGACAAGAGATTCCCTGGGAAAAATCAACAGACTTTGTAAGAAGTAAAAATGGAATGATTTGGTTTGGTGCCTATAGTGAATTGATTGGGTACGACGGCAAACAATTAATAAGTTTCAACAATGAATCGGTAGGATTAAATGGCACCACCGAAAATCTCCACATCAGATCTTTAATGGAAGACAGCAAAGGCAATCTATGGATTGGAAACAATTGTGGTGGAGGTCGCAGTGGAATTGGTGTACTAAAATATGATGGTAAAAATTTCATTCAATTTACCAAACAACATCATTTAAGAACAGATGACACAGGAGGCAATTCTTTAGACAAAGTTTTTTCTATGTGCGAAGACAACTCGGGCAACATTTGGTTTGGAACCAACGAATCAGGGGCCTGGCGTTACGACGGACATTCTATAAAAAATTATACAAAAGAGCAAGGCCTGGATAGCGGTATTGTTTGGGTAATTTACAAAAGCAAATCCGGTGAATTATGGTTGGGAGGTGGACCCAATGGGGTGTATAGTTTTAATGGTACGACTTTTGAAAGAAAATACTAAGAAGAAGTAGCATTAAACATGAACAGCTTTGAAGTAGTAGTAAAACTGAATCTTTATTGATGCAATAAATAGCCAAATTCCCGGCATCTACAAAATAAAAAAAATGAAACTAGAAAACCGTAGACAGAAAGTAACACCACTACCCAAATTTTTTATCAGACTGGGGCGTTATGCATTATTTGCTTTTGGTTTAATAGTCTTTTCCGTTTTATTTGGAACTATCGGTTATCATCATTTTGGAGGGATTTCCTGGCTTGACAGTTTCCATATGGCTTGTATGATTTTAACAGGGATGGGACCCGTTGTAGAAATGACTTCGCCAACTGCTAAAATATTTTCATCATTTTATGCTTTATATAGCGGAGTTGCGTTTTTGAGTATAACAGCAGTTTTCTTTGCACCTATCATTCATAGACTTCTACATATCTTGCACATTGAGCAAAACGACACTGAAATTTAACGGTTAGAGGATAAAAACAACCAATAACACGAGGCTGTTGACACTTAATATGTCAGTTAGTCCTTAAATTGGTAAAATCATCCTATGTAGTATCAATTCCCACCCCATAAAGTCCTTCCTTTAAAGAGCCTCCAGGATCATTGAAAATTGCAATGCACCGTCGTTAACCCATGTATATGCTAAATTACTGCACAATTCAATTGATCTGCTAAATAAATGTTAATTCCCCCACATATTAACACAATCTGCATTCTTTGGCTAATTTTGATAGTACAATCAACTGCCTCATGAGAAAAGTGTTTCCCATTTTTGCCTTCCTGCTTCTGACTTTCCAGCTTGCATGCCAAATAAACTATTCCCCGGAAACCCTCGAAAAAATAAAGGAGGTTGAAAATAATATTAGCGGTCCCATTCTGGTAAACGATGAAAAGCCTGTGCATATCCTGGATCGAATGGCGCAATACAATGTCAAAGGCCTGAGTTTGGCAGTAATTGAAGACTACAAAGTTGTATGGGCCAAAGGTTATGGCTGGGCAGATGAGGCAGAAAAAAGACCCATGACGACCGAAACTCTATTTGAGCCGGGCTCCATTTCCAAATCGCTCAATGCGGTGGGCATCCTCAAATTGGCACAAGACAAAAAACTGGACCTATACACAGACATCAATGCTTACCTCAAGTCCTGGAAATTTCCGTACGACTCTCTTTCCAATGGCAAACAAATCACACTGGCCCATTTATTGAGTCATACAGCCGGGCTTACGGTGCATGGTTTTCCCGGTCACGACATCAAAGGGCCGGTGCCGACCTTGCTCCAGGTTTTGGATGGCATTCCTCCTTCATTTACTCCTGCTGTAAGGAGTGAATTCGAACCGGGACTGAGGTATCAATATTCAGGTGGTGGTACCTCCATCTCACAAGTGATCCTCACCGACCTGGTACAACAGCCTTACGAAAAATGGATGTACGACAATGTCTTGAAACCGATCGGTATGGTCAACAGTACCTACGCACAGCCTCCTTCACCCGAAACACAGCGCAAATGTGCCACAGCTTACAGCATGGAAGGTGTGCCGCTCTCGGGTAAATTCCACGTTTATCCGGAACAAGCTGCTGCCGGTTTGTGGATGACACCTACCGACCTGGGTCAATACATTATTGATATGCAACAGGCTTATCATGGCAAGCCATCCAAAGTGCTCAATGCAGATATGGTCAAACTTCATCTAACACCTTATATTGACCAAAATGCCGCCATGGGCACCTTCATTGAAGATCATGGTGGTGCTCTTTATTTTCAACATGGAGCCGGTAATGATGGTTTTTGTGGGCAATTTTACGGCAGCCTCAGCGATGGCAAAGGGGTAGTAATTTTCCTCAATACAGACAATGGCAGGATTCTCAGTGAAGTGATCAACAGCGTGGCCAAAGCATACACTTGGAAAAACTTTTACAACGAGCCCATCAGAAAAACGAGTATTGCCGTTGATGAAAAATTGTTGTTATCCTACGAAGGCATATACATCTATGAAAACACCTGGGCCGCTGTTGGAAAGAAGGACAATGACTACCATTTCTTTACGCCCTGGACCTATGCCAAAATGCATTTTACCACGCCTACAAAATTCTTCAATGTAGAGTTCAGAGCTGTTAAAGAGTTTATCAAAGACCAAAACGGCAATGTGATAGCATATACCCGTACTGTGGGTGACAAAACCTATCCCACAGCTCAAAAAATAATAAATATCGATACGCTCCAACTGGCAAGTTCCACCATCTCAGAAATTGGCTGGTACTTGCTGGAAATAAAGAATTTTCAACAATCGTTGTCTTATTTCAAAAGGGGCGTTTCCTTATATCCTGAAGACCACAACATGGCCATCAATCTGGCCCACCTGTACTTGTTCAACAATGAGTATGAAAAAGCCAAAGAGATATACCAGGCCCACCGCAAGGAATGGGTCCGTCCAGATTATAACGGGGAAAGCCTGATGCGGGATGACTACCATTACCTCAAACAAAAAAACTACGACCTGACGCTGATGGATCGTTTGTTTGATGAGTTAAAGATTGCGAAAAACTAAGGGCAAAGGAAAAAATTAACTATTCTTTTTCAAAACCCTCTTAACCCCAGTCCGGCATACTATCGATAATGGGCAACAGGCTTCGTCCGTATTCTGATATCTTATATTCTGCCCTGGGAGGTATTGATCGTCTTCCCGTGAGAAAAACAACAATCATCCTCTACTTTTTCCACTATTTGGTTAAAAATTACCCTTTCTGCTCGGTTTTTACCATCCAAATGCGAGAATTTTACCTCTTTTTGATAAAAACATCCTATCTCAGGCCCTTCTATTGCCGCTACCTTTGTTGGGTAATCTTTTGAAAACCTGTTTTGCTAATATGGCTGTGTTTCAAGGCAAACGTAAAAAGAAATCTGTTGGACAAAGGTTCATCCACCTAAAAACATGCATTTGATCATTGTATTTTTTCTATGCGCCCAGGCCCAAAATAAACAATATCAATGACCCCATTTTTTTACGCCAATTAAAATAAAGTAAGCTCAAAATTGTATTTTACTCCCGGATATCCGGGCTTTACCTAATATTCAAACAACTAAAATCACTTAACATGAAAACACTTCTATTTACAGCAATGGTAGTTTTACTATCTGCCTTTTCAGCCGATTACAATGTGTGTGCCGCACAAAACCCTTATGGTGAGGTAAATTTTGTAAAAATCAAGCCCAACATGAATGAGAGTTTTTTGATCGACATGAAAACCTCTAAAAGATTGGCCAATGCCCGAAAAGCAAACAAGACCATCAATTCCTGGCAGTTGTACCGCAGAACCTATCCCAGAGGTATGAATGTAGACTACGACTACGCAACTCTTTCAGTCTTTCCCAGCGGCGTTGAAATGAAAGCAGAAGGCACCTGGGACTCCGGAGTCAGAGAACTAAGCGTAAAAGAAATCAGCGACTTTTTAACCTCTCTGGGCAATGTACGCACCATTGTAGCAACCGATCTTTATACCTACAGAATGGGAGTCGGCACAAACATTGTACCCGGCGAGTATGTCCAACTCAATTTGATTAAAACAAAACCAGGCAACGATGATGCTTACGAAAAACTATTGGAAAGCATGAAGCCGGTGGTTGAGGAGTGCATCAAAAATGGAGAACTGAAAGGATTCAACGTATGGAAACGCACCTACCAAACCAATGTGGGCACAGAGAATAATTACACCGTTACCTTCAGCTTCTCAACCCTTGATCAGGCCTTGTCATGGGCCAGCGGCAAAACCAATCTGAAAGATGAATACAAAAAAATATTCCCCAAAGAAGATATCAGTGTTTACAACGCTAAACTGAGAGAACTCAGAGATGTCGTTTCCCAGGAACTTTGGGAACTGGTGGATGTTACAGATTAATATGCGATTCCTATTTGATAGCTGACCGTATTTGTCCATGAATGAAATATGGTCAGCTATCAGATTTTACTTATAAATAGTACCCGGTTGTTGGCAACTTAGCCCTATCTTTGAAAGATAAATGCAGCTTAAAACTCATTATCCCATTTTTAAATATTTTGCAGGAATTTTCCTGCTTATTGCACCTATCTTAACCTGCAATGCCCAAATTAATCCCGATCGCTCTATTGACACTATCAATCAAATCGGTAAAGAATTATCAGGGTACGACTTCTACCCTGAAAAGGAATACAAAAAGTTCATTTCCATTTCCTGCAACAAGGATGAACTCATTGTGAAGGAAACCATTGGTCTGCATGACATGCCTGTCACCACAGACATTTATAAAATGGCTTTCAAAGACATCAGCCTCCGGTTTCCACTCAATATCCAATCTCACAATTACAAGGAAGTATTCAAATGGTTCAAAGTAGATGAAAAGGGATCAGATACACTGCTCAACTCTTATACAGATATGGTCTATCTCAATTTGCTGCCCTCTTTTCAACCCAAGGAAATAGCAGAAAAACACAACCATTGGGGCCAAATACTGAGTCGCAACATCCTTTATCTTTCCTACAGCCAAACCCTGGGCAAACCTGGCCACGGACAATTGGATTCAATCTATGCTGTGGTAAGAGATGATCATAAAATAAGACTGGATTTTGCAAAATGTATGGGCGGCAAGCCATACAACCAACTTGACTCACTTCCCACTCTGAATCAAACTACTGAAATAAACGCTGCCATTAATTCCCTGGTCAAGCAAAAATTTTATGCTGAGCTCAAAGCAGAAACAGAAGGCATGCCATTGGACATCTACTTTCAAATAACACCCAACGGCAATGCTACCAACATTTACTCCAATCAAAAAGTCTTTTGGTTTTACGATTTTTTAGATGATCAGAAAAACAGATTTGAAATCATGAACCAGGGCGGTTCCACCTCGTTCTTTGCCAACCTCCAAAAATCAATTGGATTTACCAAAGCAGAAACCCTAAATGCGATTACTGACCTAATTCAAAGTCTCAACTTCACACCCGGCATGATAAACAATAAAAAGGTGGCGACTGTACATAAAATCACGATCAGGTAGTAAACCTTTTCATACATTTTAACTCCCTATTACAACCAATAATTATATTTTATTTTGAAGGTAATTTCTGCATTTTAAAATCTTCCTTCTACATCCAAGGCAACACGAATCCGTTGTCTAGACTCCGATAGCACTTCTCAAAAATGGATTTGTCGTTGCTGCTCGCAGTGCTCGCAGTTCCTTCACTAAATTAAACTGTCGTTTAATTTTTTCGACTGCGTCGAAATCGTTCCGTCACATCTCCGATAACGCTTATCGCATGTCCCCTCTTAGATAGCGCGTCCCGGATAGCGCGTCTCGCGTCTCCGTCAATACACCCCCACCTCACTCAACACCACACAGCCCTTCGCCTCCACAACCGAAATCCGCAACTGCTGCGTTTCCACCGGCTTTATCCGTAATATCCTCTTGTGACCTATCGTAGTAGCCCTGGCCACCTCCTTCCATTGTCCACCCACCATGGCTTCCACCACAAAATTTTCTATACGCTGACCCAAAGCTATATATTCCTGCAGCACAACATATTTCACCTGCCTTACGGTTCCCAAATCCAATTCAACCTGACTTTGTATTACATCATCATCCGTTGCCCAATACGTAGTGTTGTCTCCATCGGTAAGGTGCGCAGCCGAAGAACTCACATCGTTGCCGCGATTATGACTTGATTTTACTTTCACACCTTTGGCAAGGTTTTGACCCAATTCTTTTTGTAAGATTGCCTTAAAATCAACGAGCGACTTCAAATCATTGTCATGAAACAGTCCTCTTCTGTCGGGTGGTACATTGAGCAACATATTGGAACCGCGACCCACCGAAGTAAGGTATCGCTCAAAAAGTTCTGCTCCCGATTTTACCTTTTCATCCTCTGCAGCATGGTAAAACCAACCCGGTCGGATGGAAAAATCGCATTCTGCAGGAATCCAATGACTGCCATCTGGACTGCCGGTGCCCAACAATTCTTCAATACCACTTTGGCCGGCATACAAGGTATCCGGTGTTAGGGTATTCCAATTGGTCTCAGCTACCCTGCCCTTTTCATTGCCCGCCCATCGTATGTGCGGACCGGCATCGCTAAAAAACAAAACATTGGGCTCCATCTTTTTGACCAGGTCCAGCGTCACCGGCCATTCATAGTATTTGGCTCTTTCTATTTGACGCGCTTCCCGGGCACCCCCATAATAACCATCGCCCCCATTGGCACCATCAAACCACATCTCGGTAATGGGTCCGTATTGGATAAACAATTCCTCTAGCTGATTGCGATAATAAGTAAGGTATTCCTGGCTGCCATAAGCATAATGATTGCGGTCCCACGGAGAAAGATAAATGCCAAACTTCAAACCATACTTTGCCGCTGCATCCCGCGTCTCTTTGACTATGTCTCCCTTACCTCCCTTATAAGGACTGTTTTTTACGGAATGTTCTGTGTACCGGCTGGGCCAAAGACAAAATCCATCGTGGTGCTTGGTGGTAAGGATCATCATCTTAAATCCCGCCTCCTTCAATGCCCTGGCCCATTGCTCAGGATCGCAAGCCGATGGATTAAAAATCGAGGGCGACTCATCACCAAAACCCCATTCTTTATCCGTAAAAGTGTTGGTAGTAAAATGTATAAAAGCCGTCAGCTCCATATCATGCCAGGCCAACTGTGCTTTGGAGGGTACTGGGCCCACGGGGGAGGGTGGCTGAGCAAGAAGCTTAGAGGTCCCAAAAAACCAAACAATTATTATCAAAATACGCATACCAAATTTTTGATCTAAAGATAAAACATACCCCTTCAAACTAAGCCTATTGATGCGACCTTCTTTCACCATAGTCTATCCTAAAGATTGTAAGGGCGCAATGTTTTGCGCCCTTACAATCTTTCCATTACCCTCCTCCTGGCAAGCGCTCCTTTCTTCAAAGCCAGCGCCATGAGCGGCTGCTTTTGTTTGGCAGAACTCAATTTTTCATACGTGTCTTTTGCCCCAGAATTTTCTTCAAGAAACAACTTTAAGTCATCGGGTAAAATGCCCTCTTCCGCATCGTCAAAAAAATACCAACCCCCACTGGCCTTGGCCGCTTCTATCGAAACAAATCCTGCTTCTGCCATCAGTCCTTTTGCGGTCAGCATTTCTACCCGGGTTTTATTCAACTTCGTCCACGGACTTTTGGCTTTTCGCTGCGCAAAATACTGGTAATACCCATCTTCATCACAACTTATAGCCTTGCTGTCGATCCAGCCAAAGCACAAGGCCTCTTCCACCGCCTCTACATAAGATACACCCGGAAGCCTGGAATCTTTTTTCGCTACGATACACCATACATTTTGTTCTTTGGCATGGTTTTTCTTCAGCCAGTTTCGCCATGCTTTGCGAGACCTGGGCCTTATGGCATTTGTGATTTCGGTCAATTTTTGGCAACTATATCATTCAGCAATGGGGTAATCCTCCTATGTCCGAAGATCAAGGGAAACCCATAAATAATCCATGCTAAATATATAATATTTTTACTTAATGGTGCTTGTGTCCCTGTACCCTTTTTAAATCAATGTTGTTAATGGGTTGATAAACCAATGGCACGTATTCGGTTTGAACATCGCTCTTATCCAAGCCAAAGGCTTTTTCATCCGAAAGACTCAAATGCTTAAGGAAAAAATAAGAAGATAAAAGCATGCCCTCTTTAAGGTTAAACTCGTTTTCAACAGAAAGGAATTTTTCTATGACCACGAATTTAAAGTCGGGTTCACTGTTGTATTTAGAACTGCCATCCGGCCTTATGTGCAGGTTGAGTTCTTTGTTGTTGACCAGTTCCTGCACGATCTTTTTAAAGTAAAGTTCTGTTCTGGGCTGGAGCCTGAAACCAATATTGATATTGACCTTAATAACCTTGTCATCTACCAGCTCAGATACATCATAGGTGAGGGTATAAGGTTGTTCGGTGCGATTGATGTGCAAAAACCAGTACACATCGGCTCGTTTTGGTTTTTTGGAAAAAATGGATTTCATGATTTTATCCTCAATTTCGTGCCTGCTGTTAGCTTTCGTCAGATAAATGAGGTGGGTTGAAAATTTAGGTATGCTGTCGTCATGACTCAATTCATTGAGTTTTGGTACGTATTGACCAAGCTCTACAAACTTGGTAAGACGATTGTTCGTCTTTCTCGCGAAGTACCATACATACATAACCAGAAAAATAAAAAGTTCAAAAAACAGGAACATCCATCTTTCCTTAATCTTGGCTACATTGGCAATAAAAAAGAAAAACTCTACCATGCCATATACGATTACAAACGCGTATACCAAATAACGGTTCCATTTGAGCTTATACAACAGGAAATAACTCAGCAGCATGGTGGTCATCATCATCGTAATGGTAATGGAAAAACCATAGGCTGCCTCCATGTGGGTTGAATTTTTGAAATACAAAATCATCATGACACATCCTATCCACAAGATGGTATTGACACTGGGTATATAGATCTGTCCCTTGGTCTCTGTGGGCTGCTTAACGGTTACCCTGGGCCAGAAATTGAGGTTGATAGCTTCACTGATCAACGTGTAACTGCCACTGATCAAAGCCTGGGAAGCTATGATGGCAGCTGCGGTGGCAATGCCTATGCCTATAGGTAAAAACCATTCGGGCATGATTTCAAAAAATGGATTTCTGCCTTCAAGTCCAGCCCCTGCACTGTGCAACAACCAGGCTGATTGTCCAAAATAATTGAGCAAAAGACAAATTTTTACGAAAACCCAGGTGATTCGGATGTTGTTGCGACCACAGTGCCCAAGATCAGAATACAAGGCTTCTGCGCCTGTTGTAGCCAGGAAAACAGCCCCCAATAACCAAAAGCCGTGCGGATATTTTACCAAAAGATCGATGGCATAACGAGGGTCAATGGCTTGCAATACAGAAGGATAATGAACCAATTGCCCCAGACCCAGGATGGCCAGCATGCTGAACCAAATTACCATTATTGGGCCAAATGCGACACCCACTTTTTGGGTACCAAATCGCTGAAAAAAGAAAAGCACTGAGAGAATCACAATCACAATGGGCACAGTTGGAATATCTTCCAATCCCTTTATAATGGTAAGACCTTCAATGGCAGAAGCTACCGAAATCGGCGGTGTGATGATGCCATCTGCCAATAAAGTAGTTGCTCCCAATATGGTAGGTACTGCCAGGTATTTCCCATATCTTCTTACAAGAGCATACAAAGAAAATATCCCTCCCTCACCATCATTATCAGCCTTTAAGGTAAGCCAAATGTATTTGATGGTAGTCTGTAAGGTAAGTGTCCAGAAAACGCAGGATATACCACCAAAAACCAACATTTCATCAATGTTTTTTTCACCTACGATGGCCTTTAATACATACAATGGACTGGTGCCTATATCACCATAAATAATGCCGAGGGCAACCAGCAATGAAGCTGCGGTCACTTTATTTTGTAGCGATCCGTGATTGTTTTGCATGCTCAATAAATTTTATGCAAAGTTGGATCCTCGTACGTAAGTAAAAAATCAAGACTTATCCAGGAAAAATAAAGATTTTATAAAGACCAAAATCCATCTCAACTAAAATCAGATGAACAGCCATACAAAGAGATTATCAAAAGGCGGACTATTGAAAACGGTACCCCACCCTGCTTTCGGTCACAAGGTGACGGGGTTGATTGGCATCTTCTTCAATTTTCTTGCGCAACGTTCCTATAAATACACGCAGATATTGTGTTTCGTTTTGATAAGAAAGTCCCCAAATGGTTTTGAGTATATATTGGTGGGTAAGTACCCTGCCTGCATTGGATGCCAACAAAGCCAGCAGTTGGTATTCTGTAGCTGTAAGCTTGAGAATTTCTTCGCCTTTTTTGACGACCCGGGCAGAAAAGTCAATATAAAGATTGCCGGAACTTATATAAGTATTTTTTGTGGCCGAAGGATTGTGTTTCATTGCCGATCGAATCCTTGCCAGCAGTTCTGAGTTTCTAAAGGGCTTGGTGAGATAATCGGAAGCACCTTCATCAAGGGCTTTGACAATGTCGTCTTCTCCATCCTGGACAGAAAGAATGATGATCGCATTTTCATACCAGAGTCGCAGCGATTTCAATACTTCATGACCATTGATATCAGGCAGACCCAAATCGAGGAGTATTACATCGGGTCTGTGGTTGGCAGCCAAAGCAAGTCCGGTTGTTCCGTCTTCAGCCAGAATGACCGTCATTTCCTGACTCTTCAGCGTGAGCTCCAGCAATTTTCGAATCTGAGCTTCGTCGTCGATTACCAGAACGGTAGTTTTATTCATTTTTCAACTGGTTGATGAAGGTGGTTTCAGTAGGCAAATGTAAGGTAAATAAGCATCCTTGTCCGGGACTGGTTTTTAAACTCACGCTGCCACCCTGTGCTTCGCAAAATCCTTTTACCACAGATAAACCCAGTCCGATACCTCCTGCCTTGCTTCCTGCAGGCCTGTAAAATTTGTCAAAGACCCGATCGGCAACCTCAGCACTGAGTCCGGGTCCATTGTCTTTTACATAAAACTCAACACGACCTTCCTTTACGGCTGCACCCATTTCAATGGGTGGACCACCATACGTCAGTGCGTTGTGCAACAGGTTGTATAAGGCCTGACTGGTAAAGCCCATATCTATTTTGATCAGGGGTAAATTATCGGGAATAACTACCTTTATCGCAGCTGCCTCACTACCTTCCCATTGCTTCATTGCCTCATGCACTACCTCACCGACTTCGCACCAATCGGGCCTGGCTTGCAACATGCCACTTTCCAGACGATTCATGTTAAGCATATTCTCCACTTGCCGGTTGAGTCTGTTGCCTGCAATTTCAACTTCTGAAATCAAGTCCAGCAGTGCGTCCGGGTTGTTGCGACTTATCTGATCTTTCATGCCATCAACGGAAGAAATAATGGCTGCAAGAGGGGTCTTCATTTCATGCGATAGTGAATTGAGCAAAGTATGATACAACTGGATGGATTTTACTTTTTCTTCCTTTTCCCTCGCCCGATCCCTCTCTTTCCTGATTTGTGATTGTAACACAGCACTTACCAGCGCAATGAAAAAATATACCATAAACATGAGAAGATCCTCGGCATGGTCTATATGGAAAGTATAGATCGGGGGGATAAAGAAAAAATTCCATATAAATGCACTCAGGCTGGCGGCGGCTATTACCGGCCAAATAGAAAAAAACATGGCCAATAACGACACCACAGTGAGCAAGATCAATGCCACTACCTTGTAGCCTATCCACGATACACTTACAAAACATATCAAAGAGGCAAATAATACCACACCAATGGCCATTACCAATTGTAATCGCACATTCATTTCTTTTATGACTAAACCGCCCTTAAAAGGAATAGGTGTCTTCATTTATTCAGCAGGCGGCTCGCCCATATACATTACCTCCCATTGATGACCGTCGATGTCGGCAAATGAATCATAGTACATCCACCCATGGTCTGCAGCTTCTCTATACCTTTTTCCACCCGAAGCTATTGCTTTGTTGACAATTTCAATGACTCTTTCTTTGCTTTCCACCTGAATGGCTATTAAAACCTGGGTCGACTTGCCATCTGCTACAGAACGGTCGGTAAAGGTTTTAAAAAATTCTTCTTGCAAAAGCATAGAATACATCTTATCTTCCTGCAAAATCAGGCAAAGTGCCTTTTCATCGCTGAATTGAGAATTGAATCCAAAACCTAAGCCCTCCCAAAATTCTCTGGTTTTTTCTAGGTCTTTGATGGGCAAATTGACGTATATCGATTTGATCTCTTGCATGCTATCTATTTGAATTTGGGTAAAGGTATAAATTTAGAAACCTTTTGTTGATATTCGGCATATTCCGGATACTTACCGGCACTGATCTCTTCACTAAAATCGGCACTACCCTGAAACAACAAAACCAGAAGCAAAGCCCCGGTAAGACTCCAGTTGATCCATTCACCCGAGGCGGCCACCGAAAAAAGATAAAAACTGATCCAAATGCTCTGCTCCGCAAAATAATTGGGGTGACGACTCAATGCCCACAAACCACGATTCAAAAAACCACGTTGCTGATCGGGAGTCAATGCCTGTCCCTCATTAATAGCCTTCCATTTACTGCTCTGGTACTGCCACTGCTGCCAATCTGCCACCATCTCAAAAAAGATAAATGAAAACATAAGTCCTGCCGCCAGACAATCCAGCCCATTCATTTCTTTTCCCCTTTGATCAAAGGCAATAACTGCCGGCAAGGTAAACAACAAAATCAGACCGTTTTGATACAACGATATAAAAAACAAATTAAACAAACTCCACTTCCATCCCGGTTGAAATTCCTTCTTTGCCCTCAATACCTTCCAACGGTAATCTTCTTCTCCTTCCCAAAATTTCAACTTATAAGCCCCCTTCAGTGCAAAATTGGCTGTAAGCCTTATACCCCAAATGGCAGTGAGCAAGCCCATTACCACCAGTCGCGAATCAAAGCCTCCTCTCCATACCACATAGCCCACATACACAATCGGCAAAAGACTCCACAACTTATCCACCTGCGAATAATTCTTCGTCAACTCCGATACTAAAAAACAATAGGCCGCAGCCACGAAACTCATCATGACCAACTCCCACAGAAGTATACTGGCATCAATGCCCAATCCCATGCCCGAAAAATATGAAACCGCCGGCACCACAATCAAGGTAACCATCAACAAAATCGCCGTTGTAAGTATCTTCATCGTCTGATTGATTTACCACAAAGATAAATGCCTGTGCCAATAAAAAAGCACTTTTTGTTGTCCATTCAATATTCAAATGTCTTTAAAAGCGCAAAGCGATAATGAACTGAGGTGCTCTAAAATTCATGAGTCGATGCCTTGCGATTAGCGCAAGGTTCCTTCACTAAATTGATCTGCCAATCAATTTTTTCGGCTATGCCGAAATCGTTCAGTCATCCTAAGGCGAAGCCGTATTGACCTAAGCATGACCGAGTGGTTGCGACTCCGGAGCAAATCGAGTGAAAGATTTCACTCGATAACGAGGGAACCGTGCAAAACCTTGCACGGCGACAACTAAGCTTTTCCAGAAACGCTTTTATTTTATTTCATTGCCTTTAGCTAAACCTATTGTACTAATTGCAATTGGTAGCTTTACAAAGCATAAGTCGATGCCACGCGGTATGCGCGTGGTTCATTCACTAAATTAATCTGCCAATTAATTTTTTCGGCTATGCCGAAATCGTTCCTTCATCCTAAGCGCGAAGCGCGTATTGCCCTACCTCTTCTTCCAATGCAACCTTACCACAATTACCAAAAAAACAACAAAAGGCAAATTAAACAGCATCATTCTTACATTGCCAGTAAATACCCCAATAAAAAAGATAAAGAGCATGATCAGCGCCATACCCCCAATAGATAACAGGGTAAGTGTTCTGGATGGTGAATTTTGGAACAAAGTATATAATATACCTATAAACCCCGCAAGCGGAAAGAGTATAAAGGGATGTAAAAAATTAAGAGGTTCTGCCACTGCTTTTTGCAAAATATCAACAAAGGCTTCGTAAATAAACATCTTTTGATCTTTGCCCCATTCCATGTAACCCATTAAAAATGTGAGCACTAATCCCAGATGCAGCCACTTCGTTTTCGTCCAGTACATTGTCAAATAAATTTGTTGTTATAAATACAACACTCTCCTCCGTCGTTTTGCAAAGTTACGATCACTTCGCCTCTTTTCAGGCACATATTTCGACCAAGACCCCTTTTTAAGAGGCCAACACATCATTTTTTACTCGACTTTGCCCTTGGATTAAACTCCATACATCGGTCAATCCAAAAATCCAAATCTTTATCACCAACAACCTGACCGGCTTCAACCATAAGGAAGGCTTTCATGGTTTTTCCACCGTGTATCATATGTTTTACCCCCTTTTTTTTTAACAGATCCTCCATGGATTCCGGATCCACCCTCACCATCAAACCACCCTGATAGGTTCCCATGAGCATCTTGTCGTCCACCATAAAACAATGACCACCAAACATGCGTTTGTGCTCGTAGGTTATGCTTTTCGACATCAATACATCCCCTATTCTTTCTGCTAAAATGGCATCGTTCTGTTTCATAAGCTCACTTATTGGGCGAGATTATCAGAAGTGATGATTTGCATTATATCCAATGCTGCATGCAAAGCCGGCCCCGCTAAGCCGTCGGCAAACATACCATCGGCCGGACCTTCTCCAAAATAAAGTCCATCGGCAACCAAAAATGAAATGCGCAACATGCCCTGTGGCGGCGGACTCCTCCTCTCTTCTTCCCAGGGTCCAATCTGGCTGATGATGTGTCTGCTGTGTTCAAACAATTCGGTATTAAATTCCCTGACTTCAGGATGATCGGGTGTTTCCCAAATAATCAGTTTCCCGGAATAATTGATGTACCTCGCGGTATGATCTTTATAACATGCCAAAACATCAAGTCCTCCCGGCAATCCTATCTCTACTACCACACCGAGCAGCTCTTGACCAAGTCCGGTGAGGCCTCTCTCTGCCAATTTTCGATAGGCAAATAAGCGAACGCGACTTTCCAGCTTTTCATCTTCCGCCAAGGTCTTGATGGCAGCATCTGTGCTCTCTGAATCCAGCAAAACTTCAAAGTAAGATCCATCTTGCTCCTCTGCCGGACTCGGCAAATAATCACAAAACAGTAAGTTGTAGATGAAATCCAGCGACTCATTTTGGTAAGGCCGATACAAAAGATTCTCCATGGTACTTTATTGTTGTCCCCAAAGATAATCTTTTATAATAGCTAAGCTGCTATTTTACTACCCACTTTTCATAGTACACTTGCTCATTCAAATGATAAGCCATCGTGTACAAGCCGGCATCCAGTTTTTTGGTCCTGAATCGTTTGGTATAGTGCCCCATGTTGGGATAATCAAAGTCGATCAAAACATGCTGAACCCTCAACTGTTCATCCAAAATTTCCAGTTTTACCCTGGCTTTTGAAGGCACATAAAAGGCAACATCCACTATGTCGCTGTCGGTCCTTTGCAAAACTTCCAACATTTTTTCAGGCACATCAAACGGCTTTTTAATCTGTCTGGCTGCCAGTCGTGCTGCAATTCTGGAACCGTTGGCGGTGGTGCTGCTACAGGTATCGATGGCAGCAATAAAGATGGCTCCTTCCTCGCTGTTGAAACCTGGTGTGAGTTCTACATATTGGCCACCAATAAAGCTGGTGCGTTGGTTGGTGACTACCTGACTCATAGATTGCACATACTGGATGGCACTGTAGTTGTTGGGAATCAAAGTGCTGTCACCCAAAATCATGATGTCTTCTTCACACAAATTCTCCAGCAATTGTACGCCCTCACAAATGCAATCGCCATTGTACTTATCGTTGGTGGTGTTGGGATTATTATCATTGCAGGCGGTGCCCTCGTTGGGGCAATAAACGGCTTTGAAAGCAACCTTACCCAAACCTTTGCAGGCATTTCCGGGATCAAGGCAAGTAATAAGAACGTAGCGGGCAGCAAGACCCTGAAAATCTGGTCCCGAAAATCCTGCATAGTTCCCTTCACCACTTGCCAATGGCCAGGTATAAGAACCAAAATAAGTCCATGTATTACCGTCTTCAGATACATCCACAGCCACACTTTGAAATCCATTTTGGGTTTCATTGGCAACATTGAAATTCCAAATTCTGCTGGAAAACAACCGATGTACTTCTCCTAAGTCATATTTGATCCAATGCGCACTGTCTCTGGCTGGATTGGGACTAATTACTTTTTTACAACTCAACCAGTTATTATCTGTTCGGTTGTCTATTTGATCTGTAACATTGCATTTATCAAAGGGAACATAAGATGCAATCGGACTATTGCAATCCACGCCCGTGCAAGGTGTACCTACGCAATTGCAATCATTGTCATACATGTCATTGTTGGTAAATTCGTTACCATCACTGCAAGCTGCCCCTTGCGGCATACAAGCGAGGGTACAATCATAATTGTATAAAAATTCTGCCGGAAGTCGCTTCCATACACCGGTCTCCCCAAAAGGGGTCTGCCAAAAAACACCAAAATGCGAACCACCGGTAGCTTGCTTTGTATTCAACTCAACATAGTAATACTGGTTGGCATCCAAATAAATGAACGCCGTACTCTGCCATTGGTACTTCTCGTTTTGGGTGGGATTGGTATACCCGCTTACCAAACATTGATGGGCTTGTTTATTCGCCGGATCATCATCTGAACTCAGGTAAAATACGGTTTGATCATCACCGGTTACATTGAATTTGTAATTGCCCGATACCGGTACCCGCAGAAATGCCTGCGTCAATCTGCCATTGTTGGTCAGCGTCGATGAATAGGGCCTGCCCAGCAGCGGCAAGACTTCATAATAGGTGGGCATAGCCGGAAAGGCAGGATTGATGTACAACTCATTCAGCTCAGAACCGGTAATGTTGTCATAACGGTAGTTCTCCAGTTTTGCTCTTTCTCCAACACAAGTATTGGCAGTGGGTTTCACTCCTACACAATGACAAAAACCGTCCTCTCTGTCATTAGTGGTTAGCGCATTCCCATCATCACAGGGTGTACCTTTCTCAGGACATTCAGCCGGGAGGCAAGCTACATTGTAAATAAACTCCGCCGTTATGGGCTTCCAGTTGTTGATATCCACAAAGGGTGCCTTCCACCATAGATTGGCATAGTCGTTTCCCGTTCCGTCGACATACAATATTTCAAAGTAATAATAAACCCCGGCCTGCAAATATATTTTGGCTGATGTTTGTGTGGAATACTTGGTATACTCTTCGGCATTGGTGTACGCATTTAAATAGGCTCTCAAGACTTTATTTGATGGCACTGAATCCGTACTTAGGTAAAACCGGGCTTGCTCATTACCGGTAATATTAAAGGTTACGGAATCGGATTGAGGTACCTTAATAAAGCCCCGAATGGAAGCGCCCATATAATTGTCGTAATTAACTTCCGACTTGGTGTTGTACAAAATTTTGGTGTCGTAGGGGTGATAGGGATAGTCCGGCCAGGTAAGCATTTCAGTAATTTCGTCGTCGTACAGTCCTCTGTATACCTGCCAGGTGAGTTGTCCGGGCGTACCCACACAAGGTTGTTGTGCCTGCAGTTGAAGGGCTATTAAAAAATTAACCGCGATTATTATTCGTTTCATCTTTGTATCCCTTTTAATTATGAAAACATACCAATGGGCATATAGCCGGAGGGTACGGGAGCCGGACATGCATTGGGTGAATAAAAGTTGCAGATGTTAGGCAGGATGTACGACAAATCATTGGGCGAAACACCAAACCACAAGGCTATTTCTGCATAAAACTCATCTACCGATGTGGTGGGCAACAACAAGCCTCTGCTGGATAGATTCAAAGGTGAGGTGAGACTCAACGATGGGAATTCTCCAAATATATCACCCCCTTTGATCGGTCCACCCATGATCATGCTATTACCTCCCCATGCATGGTCAGATCCATTGCCATTGGAAGTAAGGGTTCTGGCAAAGTCACTCATGGTAAAGGTTACCACATTGTCTTGCAAGCCCAACTCTGTAATGGCATTGTTGAATTCGTTCAATGCATTGCTTACGATGGGAAGCATCACATTTTGGTTGTTGATCACATCATCGTGATGGTCCCAGCCACCATAAGACACGAAAAACGTCTGGCGTTTGGCTCCCAGAAAAGACCTGACTTTCATAACCTCGGCTACCTTTTTCAAATCATTCGATAAGTTGGTGGCAGAAAATGTGGTAGTGAGCGGCACCAGGTTGGCCAGGGCAACCTTAAATATTTCAAGACTCTCTGATGTCGACTTGTTGAGGTCGCCGATGGTCTGGTGAAATATATTGGCATACTGCTGTGTGGCCAGACTGTCCAAGGCCTTGTTCTTGCGATCGTTGAGATAGCCGGCATTGGATAAGCCTGAGGAATAATTGGTATAACCTATGGTTGCGGCCGTTGATGTATTGCTCAATGAAAATTCATTGGTTTCATTGCCCGATTGCCAACGGTTTTTTCCGGCCAGCGAAATGTTCATGGATGCTTCGGGAATGGTATTCATATCCTGCAAAATATCCGCCAATCTGCCGGCAACACCTACGGCACTGCGACTTTGAGGTACCGATGTCTGCCACTGCATGATTTGATCGGAGTGACTGTAAAGACCCAACGGAATTTTTTTCGCGCCGGAGTTGAATTCAGTCTTGTTGGCAATGGGCTCAATCAGGGTGCCAATGTTGGTAAGAAACGAAAGCTGATTGGTATTGAATAGGTTTTGGACCGCAGATAATCCGGCATGTACAGAAAATGTCCTGCCGTTGTTGTTGTAATTCAAAGGCAACAACTGAGGAGGATTGGCTGTATTGCTCAATGCTAGTGAACCCCGGGTAGCCACATATTGAGCATATTCTGTAGGCTCTGTAGGCACCAGAAAATTGTAGCTGTCTGCACCACCGGCCAGCAGGATACACACTACTGCCTTGTAATCATTGGGCGTGTTGATGATGTGGGGACGAGTGGCAGCGGTGTTCATGATGCCCAGGTTGACCAGGGTATTGTATAGAGTGAGTGAGCCAAGAGCTGCACAGGAGGCTTCACCTATAAATTGTCGTCTTGATATATTTCTTTTACCCATTTTATTTTTATCTGTTGATGAGGTATTCGGGAGATGACATGATCAAATAAATGGCCAGTTTCACCCTATCGCGTTTTTCGGTAGTGGTACCATTGGGCAACTCCATCACCACATTTTTAATGATGTTGAGAGACCCCGCCGACAATCGACCCTGGGCGAGCAACAAATTGAGCCGATCCAGCAGGATATGGAGCTTGTTGTTGTCGGTCAACAGGACTTCATCGTTGAGATCAATCGTAGAAACCTGATTGGCATAGGTAGCGTCATCTTCATTTGTGTATAAATCGTACTCGTCAGCTACGTTTTCCTGTATTACAAAACGGTAAAGACTGTTAATATAACCCATGATGGTCTGGGCGTTGGTAATCTGAAATTCAGGGGCTACCAGATCTGCTTCTTCGATGGGACCTATGGGTTGGTATTCCTGTTGGAAAAAGTTGAAAACACTGGGAGAGGTTAGTGGCTTCTGTTGCACAAAACGATATACATAGTCCATGTCATTTCGATAATTGCCACTCAGCGTACTGGCGTCAAATGCCTTATTGATTTGCACATATCGGAAGAAAGGTTCTCGCAGACTTCCGTATGCCTCGTTTTCTCCGTTTTTACAAGCCTTGGCTTCAGGGTCCAGCAAGATGGCTTTGATGATGGCTTTCATGTCACCCCTTACACCCTGACCATTGTTGACAAATACATTCGCCACTCTTTCAATGTAGCCGGGAGAAGGGTTGGATGTAACCAATCTCTGGATCAAAAACCGGGCAACAAAAGGTGGCGTATTGCTATGATTAAATAAATTGGTAATGGCATCCTGAATGTCTGCAATGCCGTCTGCAGGCACCCTGTTGGGAACAACGAAACCATTAAGCAGGTTTTTAACACCGGTCTCGTGAGAAGCGTTGAACATGATCATCGGCAGTGTATAGCTGGTATCATTGGCTGCACTTCGGTTGAAGGTAGTGCGGTCTGCCCACGATAAACCCGTGAACACCTTGGCAAATTCCGCAATGTCTGTATTGTTGTAGGTGGGTACCGGTACGCCGTTGGCATTGAGTACCTGGCTGCCATCCATGTTGAGTTTTACGGTGCCGATAGTGAAGAGCTGCATCAATTCCCTGGCATAATTTTCATCGGGAAACTGATTGGTAGCCGGATTGGACTTGGGATTGTTGAGATAGGTGAGATACACCCCCATGGCAGGATGAAAGGTCACATCTTCCATCAAATCGCGGTAGTTGGTAAATGCATTGTTGAGCAACACATCGTAATAGCTCGACAAAGCATAGGAATTGGCTCCGAAGAGCGATTTGTCAGATATCACAAATAACTCACTCAAGGCAAGGGCTACGCGTTGACGTAAGGCATCAGGGGAAGCCATATGGTACTGCCACCAGGCGTAAGACCACATGCGGTAGATCTGTCCGGCAGCCGCGTTATTGGTAGCGGTTTTGACAAAATTGTGATATTCTTTGACCTTGTTTTTAAGTGAAAAGGCAACTGGTTTCACAAATTGACTGTCGATCCAGTCTTCGATGCCCAATTGGGTAACTTCTGTAATGTCCTCCATGTTGTAGCCCAAAGTCGATTGGCCCAGGAAACGGGAGGCAGCATTGAAATTGGGCAGATAACCATCCTGTTTTAGGGTGGTCTCCGGTGAATAGGTTTGGCTATTGCTGGCAGAAACAGTTACGCCGTGATAATCGCCAAAACCAATGGTGATGGTATCCGGTTGGGCAGAAGCGAGGATGCTCCCAAACAACCAAAACATCAGGATAAAATGCTTACTCATGATGACGGAGTGTGAAATGATCAGGAAAGAAAACCTACTTTTCTTCGAGTGCCTTGATTCTCTTCTTTAAGGCCTCGTTCTCTGCATTCAGCTGCAGGGTGTACTGCCACAGCCATTCGATCTGTGCCAATAGTTTGGCATCCATGGATGTCACATCATAGCCCGTCTTCACCAATTCTGCCGCTGCCGGCATTTGGGGTAAATGGCTGTTTTGTTCGATGGAATTCTTGACTGTTTCCAAAGAAGGGGTCTGCGCAAAAGCATGATCCGACCAGTCCGTGGTGTTTTTCAAAGCAACCTTCACCTTTTCCGTCAAAATGCCGTGTTGTACATAAAGGTTGTAGTTTCCAGGGGTTGTGATCTGGCTGGTATCCCCAATGACCACCTTGCCGGATGTCTTCAATAGCATGATTTCCTGAGCATTGCCACATAAGGCACCTAAAAGAAATAAAAAGGTGAGTTGTAATGATTTTACCATGGTTATATAAATTACAGTTGAAATAAGTAACGTAAATATAAAGGGAAACCCTAATATAATACTTTTTTCTAATATATAACTATGAAATTTGTGGTGTGGAGTGTTATTGTAGGACAAACAAACACCTGTTGAATCCCTACGCCGGATTTGTTATTTTCAAATTTAAGGGTGTTTTTAGGGGTTGCGAATGCATTTCCTGTGAAATTTCTCTGGCATGCATGGCAGCTTCCCGGCAGGACTTGAAACTGATTTTATAAAAAGATCTACAGCAAATTAAATTTACATTAAATGTTTTATTGCATTGGTTAGTGCTTCAAAAGCTTATATGGGTTAAACCCTCATTCACCTCATATTCTGTCACTTTTCGTTTGATTTGAACAATGATAAAATGTGATGAAATGTATCACCTGGAAAATTATTATTTCAAATGGTTAGCATCAGGTTTTCGCAGCGATACATTTATTTCGCCCTGCTTATCTTTGCGCCATTAATAGCTGGTGAATGATATCAGAAATGAAAAGAACCCAACAAAAACGTCGTTACCTGATTTGTAATGTGGCATTGCTTATCCTGGTTTTATCATCATTGATCACCCCTGCCATCTCACAGACAACCGTAGTGCTCTTTGATTTTGGCGCCGGCCCCACGCCCCCGACGAGCAACTGCACCAATGCCGCCACCACCAACAATACGATGGGCACTCCCGTTTTTTCAGAAAGCAGCAACCTCACCAACGTTACCTATTTCAATGGCAGCGATGAGAATTGTGTGACTTTCAATCAAACCAGTTGTGCCCGGTCAGCCCAGGGCTGGAATGCAGCCGACCAATATTATCAGCTTTCCCTAAATACGACAGGGTTTTCTTCGATGACCTTCACAGCGTGTATGAGATCTTCTTCAGGAACCAATGCCGGAAGCTTTCAGGTAAGGGCAAGTACCAACGGTGTCAACTGGACAGATGTAGGTTCTCCGTACACCTTCTCAGGCACAGGAGTGAGTACCTTCGGCATTAGTGAAGTATTACCACCAGCCTTCGACAATGTTCCGCAAGTTTTCATCCAGTTGGCCAATAGCGGTGCCTTGCTGGCTACCACAGCCGTAAGGATTGATAAAGTTAGGGTAAGCGCTGCTTCAGCCCTGCCCATCCGTTTACAACAATTTGAAGCAAGCTACCAAAACAAAGAAGTACAACTGCGGTGGTCTACACTTTCAGAAATCAACAATGATTACTTTGAAGTAGAAAAGTCCCAAAACGGCGTCGATTTCTACTCTTTGGCTTCGGTCAAAGGTGCCGGGCATTCTGAGGAGTTGAGAAAATATCAATATACCGACCCCGAAAGCGGACAAGGACATTGGTATTATCGCCTGAAACAGGTGGATTGGGACGGCATGTTCACTTATTCTGACATCGTAAACGTCAGGATTAGCGATGTCACAGCTTCACCGACGCCTCGCCTCCACCACAATATGCTCGATCTGACCGACTTTGACGCATCAGAGCCCGTTACCACTTTTATAATGGATTGTATGGGCAAAACATTGTGTACCCTAAATTCGACAGGTGGAGATATGGCAAGCCTGCCATTAACGGATCTTTTACCGGGCATGTATTTCATTCATGTAGTACCCCAAGACCACAAAACTTCAGTCATCAAATTGTTAAAATAATATGGTCAAGATTAGTAATAAATTTTAATTACTAATGTTTATAATATTGATTATCTGATACTTATGCCTGCTTTTTAATAATTAATTAAATCCGCTAAAATCACTACATACCTTTTTTGTCTTGGTTAAACAGTCAGTGTTTGAAATCATAGAATTTAAACTAAAAATAAGGCACGGTTTTTCGTGTTTATAAGGCTTAAAGCCTAATTTTGTACAAAATTTTACATCCTTGGCATTTTATTCATGAAATGACCTCTAACAGATTGAGATTTTCATTCAACAAAAATTTGCAAATAAATTAATTATGAGAATTAGTAATGGAATTATTGAAAAATCATTTTTCAACCGTTTCTCAAACAAAAAATCAGCTTTCAGAAACACAGTTTTCATTTTCCTGCTTTTTACTTCTTTGGTAGGTTTAGGGCAATCTATCTTTACCAATCCCATTACAGGGTCAAACCCCAACACCTCAAATCCGTATACTTCAGGCCAAACTGTAAATGCTAATATTACAGTCAGCGGAATAGGTAGAGGATCAGGTTTACTTGGTACCAATGCAGCGAATCGATATAATGCTGAAAGTTGGAATTTGGCTGCTTTTGATGCAAACGACTACTTCTATTTTACAATCACACCAAACAGTTCTTATGAAATAGATTTTGTGTCTTTTGTTTATACAGGCCAGGCATCTGGATCGGGGCCTGTTTCATTTGCATTTAGATCAAGTCTAGATAACTACACCGCCAACATTGGCTCTCCTTCTGCTGGAGGAACAACAATATCACTAAGTGCAAGTCAGTTTCAAAATATCAATTCTTCTATCACATTTCGAATTTATGGCTGGGGCGGATCCAATGCAGGTGGTACATTTAGCATCAACGATTTTACCTTTAATGGTAGTGTGAATTGTAATTCGCTTTCAGGTCTTACCTATTCAAGCTCCGCTATAACTACATGTGTAAACTCAACCATACCAGATAATACTGTCACAGCCATCTCTGGTGCCACACCAACTAATTATTCGATTTCACCTGCTTTGCCATCTGGGCTTAACATTAACAGTACAACAGGCACCATTTCCGGCACACCTACGATAAGTTCACCATCGACAACCTATACAATTACTGCTGAAAATAACTGTAGCACTACAACCCAGACGGTCTCCATCGCCGTCAACCCTCTCCCAACAGCCACCATTTCCGGCAACACTTCTTTTTGTAGTGGGTCCAATACTACACTGCTTGCTTCCGGTGGATTAACTTATATGTGGACTACTGGCGCCAATACCGCCCCCATAAACGTAAACATGTTTGCCACCTATACCGTAACCGTTACCAACGCTAATGGCTGCACGGATACCGAAAGTGTAACCACCACCCAAACAGCTACAACAAATAGCGGCACTTCAGGAATTTTTGAATCCTATGTGGTTATTGGCAGTCAGTACTATGATTTGCAAAATGCCACCGGCAATCCCGATTTCCAGGGTGCCAATCTTGGCTCGTTTTTAAATACTGGAAATTTGAACTTCTCAGGTGGACAGATAAAAACATATAAAAATTCCGGCGACAATTTTTGCGGAGGAAAAGTCTGGTATTCAGTCTACCCGGCTACCGGTTCGCCAGGTTCGTTTACTGCTGTAAATCTCCCCTTCAACTTTGATATGTCCAATCCGGGTGATCAACAATGGGGAACAGCTGGCAACGTGGCCAATATTCTTACCTCATTGCCTGCAGGCAACTACAAGATTGCCGTTTACGTGGACGCTTCCGGCAATCAAAATGGAGCCAGCGCATGTAGCTGTAATCCTTTCAAAGTGCAAAACAACAGTGGTAATTACTGGGTAGCCAACTTTAAGGTATGCGCCAATCCTACATGCCCTTCATCTTTTAGCACCTGTGTAAACAACTCACCCATCACCCTTAGCGGAGCTTCACCTTCTGGTGGCAGCTACAGTGGTCCGGGTGTCAGTGCCGGTGTATTCAATCCTGCCACAGCCGGTGTGGGCACACACACCATAACCTATACTTACGACGATGGCAGTGGCTGCAATACCAGTTGTACATTCACCATCACCGTCAATTCCCTACCCACCGCCACCGCCTCCAACGACGGTCCCAAATGCATAGGCTCAACCCTTACTCTTTCTGCTGGAGGGGGCTCTTCCTACGCATGGTCAGGTCCCAATATGTTTACATCTGCTGATCAAAATCCAATGATCACCAACGTGACTTCTGTCGCCGGTGGTACCTATACTGTGATTGTAACCGATGGCAATGGTTGTACAGATACAGAAACAACCACAGTCTCCATAAATGTAAGCCCTACCGGATTAGTAAGTGGAGGAGGTAGCGTCTGTCCGGGCAACACCCTACCCAATGTTACTTTTACATTTACAGGGACTGCCCCATTCAGCTTTACTTATTCGGATGGCAATACGACTACCAATGCGAATTCTCCCACTTCAACGTATACCCTCACAGCCGCACCGGTGGGTACATATACGTTAACCGCTTTATCCGATGCCAATTGCCCGGTTGCCATGGGCGGACTAACCGGCAGTGCTACCAATGCTTACAATGCCGTACCTACCTTAAACACACCCGCTGTAATAGCGAGATGCAGTGGACAATTATGGGGTGTAAATCTTCCCAGCGCTGCATCAGGCGTGATCAACGCCTACAGGGCTGAATCAAGAACTTATAGTCCCGGTACTATGACTTTCTCATCACAAATACCCAACACTTTCCCTGCACCGGGCTTAGGAACTCCTATCACGGTTCCGGAAGTTTGGTACAATACTACCAGCAATCCGGGTACAGTTACCTATTCAATCAGTGCAACAACCGATGGGTTCTGTTATGGACCTGCGGTAGACATGACCGTAACCATCAACCCGCTGCCCAATGCATCTATCGCAGTAACTGAAACCTCTGGCACCACCAACAATGACGGCACCATATGCAATGGAGCATCTGCAACGTTAAACGCTTCGGGCGGCACCAACTACCTTTGGGACGATATGACAACCAATGCCATGAGAACAGTCAGCCCTGCAAGCACTACCACATATACCGTAACCGTTACCGATGCCAATATGTGCAGCCAAACGGCTTCTACCGTAATTACAGTTAATCCACTACCCATGGTCAATGCGGGTACTTATCCGGCTCAATGCGTAAGTGCCACCACCTTGGCTTTATCCGGCACGCCTTCAGGAGGCACCTTCTCAGGTCCGGGCGTGAGCGGCAACAATTTCAATGCATCGGTAGCAGGCACAGGGTCAAAAACCATCACTTATACCTATACCAACGGTAACGGTTGTACCAATACAGCAACAACCAATATAATGGTAAATGCTCTGCCAATGGTCAATGCCGGCATGTACCCGGCTCAATGCGTAAGTGCCTCCACATTGGCCTTATCCGGCACGCCTTCAGGGGGAAGCTTCTCAGGCCCGGGCGTGAGCGGCAACAACTTCAATGCTTCCGTAGCAGGAACAGGTTCCAAAATCATCACCTATACCTATACCGATGGCAATGGTTGCACCAACAGCGCTACAACAAATATCATTGTCAATGCATTGCCGATAGTCAACGCAGGTATGTATCCGGCACAATGCTTTACCAATACCATGCTGGCATTGGCAGGTTCCCCAATGGGTGGCACATTTTCCGGCCCCGGTGTTACAGGCAACAACTTCGATGCATCGGTAGCAGGGGTAGGTACCCATACCATTACCTACAGTTATACAGATGGCAATGGATGTTCCAATTCAGCCACTACCTCCATTACAGTAAACGCTCTACCGGTAGTCAGTGCCGGCATGTATCCGGCACAATGTGTTAGCAGTACCATGCTCGCCTTATCCGGCACGCCTTCAGGAGGCACTTTCTCAGGACCCGGTGTCAGCGGCAACAACTTCGATGCTTCAATAGCTGGTGTAGGCACCCACACCATTACCTACGACTTTACCAACGGCAGCGGTTGCAGCAATTCAGCCACTACCAGCATTACGGTAAATGCATTGCCAATGGTGAGCGCCGGAAGTTACACTGCCCAGTGTGTAAGTTCTACCGTACTACCGCTTGCAGGCTCTCCCATGGGAGGAAGCTTCTCCGGTCCGGGTGTCATGGGCAACAATTTTAATGCAATGACCGCAGGTGCAGGCAGTCACACAATTGTATATACGTATACTGATGGAAATGGATGTACCAATACAGCTTTCACCGGTATCACCGTAAATGCATTGCCCACAGCCGGCATTAGCAGTACCAGCGATTGCGGAGGAGCCAATACGACCCTGACTGCTTCAGGAGGAACCATGTACAGCTGGTCAACGATGGAAAACACACAAAGCATCATCGTTTCTACCTCAGGAACATTTACCGTAACCGTAACGGATGACAATGGATGTACCGATACCGAGTCTACTGTCGTTAATCCGGCTACACCTCCTATTTACAACCAATCTACCATGACTTGTTACAGCGATATTTCCATGGCCATCAATAATCTGATGCCGGGTGAAAACCTCATCATTAATATTGGAAGTTATACGGGTGAAATTAAAATTCCGGCAGGTTCTACCCTTACCATTTCACCCAACACCTCTGTTACAGCAACCGGCAATTCTTGCATCATGGGCTCAGTTGTAGTAGACCCCATGGGCAGTTTTACCAACACCGGCAACCTGCTGGGCACCGGCAATATCAATGGCAAACTCAACAACAACGGCACCCTCTCACCGGGCACCTGTAGTTTCTAAAATATCCTTATGATAAATAAAAAAGGCCTGCCTCTCCCGAGCGCAGGCTTTTTTTTAGATCGCTGTTTCGTTTTCTTTTATCAAACCCATCCGCTTACAAGTAAAGTGGACCACCTTAACATCGAATATCGATACATTGATAATTGAAAAACTTAAAATTGAAGAATTGACTATTGATAATTGACAAATTGAAAATTGATCCTGACGCCCACTTTCGTTCACCCACCATCCAAAATCGAAAATTGAAAAATTGATAATTGACAAATTGAAAATTGATCCTGACGCTCCCTTCCGTTCGGTCACCATCTAAAATTCAAAATTGATAATTGACAAATTGAAAATTGACACATTTAAAATTGAAAATCGAAAAATTGATAATTGACCATTGACAAATTGAAAATTGACACATTTATAATTGACCATCTAAAATTGATAATTGATAATTAACAAATTGAAAATTGACCATTGAAAATTGACAAATTGAAAATTGACAAATTGAAAACTGACCATTGATAATTGACCATCAATAATTGAAAATTGAAAATTGACCATTGACAAATTGATAATCCCCACATTAAAACTCCACAGTTCCGGATACCCCGTTACTCCGTTCCCCCGATGCTCCGATGCCGGATGCTCAGTTCCCCGATGCTCTGTTCCCCACCATCTTCCCAATCAAAGCTATTTGTCCCAAATGGTAATGACTGTGCTCCAACAGGCCGTGGATGTTGCGAAAAACAGATCCATATTTGCCGTCGATAAATGCTTCGTAGAGGTCAGCATCTTTCATGTTTTCAACCAGACTGGCTAATCGTTCTGCATTCTGCCATACTTCATCCAGCATGGCTTGCCACTGCGCTTCGTTTTCAATAGGATCACGATCGTAACTGTATTTATCACTGGCATCCAACGGCCCTCCTTCCAATACTTTGATGACAGCCCTCACGTAATAATGAATGTGAAAAACCAGATCAGCAATGGTGTTCAGATCATGCACCCGCGTATTGGCCAATTTACAATCAACGCCCTCCAAAAGTGATTTCAAACAGGGTCCGGTAAAATTGTTGCCAAAATGCATCTCCCGAATGTGTCGTACCAGCTGTCCTGTCAGAAAGTTGTTTTCCATTATTTGTTGTTAGCTTTTATAAATAACTTATAGCTTTGGTGATTTCACCATAAATCGAATCATGCCATTTCCCTGTGAAAATACTTCCATTCCACAATTTATGGCCACCTTTTGACTGGCGATATTGCCTTCTTTACAAATGGCATAAATAGCATTTAATGGATGTACACGAAAGCCATAATCCACTATAGATTTCACCGCTTCGGATGTATAACCCATCGACCAGTATTTTTCACTCAACCAATACCCAATTTCAGCAGAACTCCGATCCCCGGAAAAATGCAAACCTGCCTCTCCTATCACTTCGTTGTTTTGTTTTAATGCTATAGCAAATACTACGCGCAAGCGCTGACTGAATCCCTGATGTACAAATGCCAGGCGAAATGCTGCATCGGGCTCTTGATAAGGATAGGGTATGTTGAGTACATTTTCTGCAATCCTGGGGTTGTTTGCGTGTTGTATCAGACAGGGTATATCTTCTACGGTCAACTTACGCAGGATAAGTCGTCCGGTTGTTAGTCTGGGAAAAACATCAAATGGGCCTAGCATGGAATTGTTATTTCTTTTTGGCGATTATTTGAACGTCTATATCAACACTGCCATTTGCCTTTACAAAATCTGAGTGAAAAACACTGTCAATGTCAAAGCCAGCAACTTTTACCATAGACACCATTTCATCTGTCATGTAATAGTAGGTCATAGCCTTGTCTTCCCCGTTACTGCTCACCTGATATCCAGAGCGGTGGTGTTCGCCTTCCATAAAACTCAAATACAAGATACCACCCTCCGTCAATTGATCGTAAGCACTTTTGATCAGGGCATCGACTTCTTCTCTGCACAGATAGGGAATACAAAATCCAACTACGATCAGCTGGTATGGACCGGCAAAATGGCGTAAGTTCCTTACATCGTCTACTCTACAATTAGCCATAGGAAGGTTAGACTTTGCCAATTCGATCATGGCAGGCGACAAATCCACAGCTGAAAACGTCCAATCAGGCAGTTTTTCTGAAAGATAAAGGCTTACGTTGCCCGGACCGCAGCCCAAGTCCAGCAGAGACCCCTGTTGCGGCACCAATCGGATACACAAGTCAAGTCCATTGGTATAACGGCTTTGATCCATGTACTTTTGCTGATATAAAAGTGCATTTTTATCAAAGACGGCAATGGTAGGGTCCAGCGACATGGTGATATTTTTAGCAAAATTAGCACTTCATCCCTTGGTAACCCATCATTTTTTGACATGTGTGATCATTCTTTAAAATTCTTGAACCTGCATGGTTCGATTCAGCACCGGGTGTGGAAAAATACTCAGGAAGTCATTTTCACAGCCGTTATGTGCCTTTTTTCGAGTAATTTTGTAGTCCCAACGAAATTAATAACAATTACATGAGCAAGATCAGGGTGAGGTTTGCCCCAAGTCCCACAGGCCCCCTCCACATTGGAGGCGTAAGAACAGCCCTTTACAATTACTTATTTGCCAGGAGGCACGGCGGCACATTTATTCTCCGCATCGAAGATACCGATCAGCAGCGGTATGTACCGGGAGCTGAACAATACATCATTGATTCCCTCACCTGGGCAGGCCTCATTCCCGACGAAGGACCCGGCTTTGGTGGCAACTACGGTCCTTACCGCCAGTCGGAAAGGAAAAATATTTATCAACAATATGCCCATGAACTGGTTGCAAAGGGTCATGCTTATTATGCCTTTGATACGCCGGAAGAACTCGATGCAGCCAGAACGGCAGGAGGCGATAGTTTTAAATACAACTATGAAAGCAGAACAAAGCTGAGAAACGCTCTTTCTTTGCCGGAAGCTGAGTGGAAAGCACTGCTGGACAAAAATGAAAATGTGGTAATCAGGCTACGGGTGCCCGAAAACAAGAGCATCCATATTACCGATGAAATCAGGGGGGATGTGAGTTTTTCAGGCAGTGAGTTGGATGACAAGGTAATCCTCAAAGCAGATGGCATGCCTACCTATCATTTGGCCAACATAGTGGATGACCACCTGATGGAAATTACCCATGTCATCAGAGGTGAAGAATGGCTGCCCAGCACTGCTCACCACGTGCTCATGTACGAATTTTTTGGATGGCAGGCACCAAGCTTTTCTCACCTGCCACTGATTTTAAAGCCAACCGGTCAGGGCAAACTCAGCAAAAGAGACGGGGCTAAATTTGGGTTCCCGGTATTTCCTATCAATTGGGATGGCAGCGATGGCGACGAACCCTATCCGGGATTCCGTGAAGAGGGCTTCCTACCCGATGCCTTACTCAACTTTCTGGCATTCCTGGGCTGGAATCCGGGCAACGATGAAGAAATCCTGCACCGTGAGCAGTTGATTGGTTTGTTTTCACTGGACCGCATCGTAAAATCGGGCGCCAGGTTCGATTATGATAAAGCAAAGTGGTACAACCAGCAATACCTAATGGCTATGGCCAACGATGAGCTGGCCGGGTTATTAGCTCCACTGGCCAAAGAAATGAACATCGATGCCGATGCTCAAAAACTGTCTTATGCTGCCGGCATGATGAAAGAAAGGGTTTATTTTTTACAGGATATTCTCAAAACGGGCTATTATCTTTTTGCTGAACCACACGATATTGATACCGATACTTTTAATAAAAAATACAAAACGGAACTCAAGTCTCATTTTATGGCTATTGCAGACCTGGTAGCTGAAGCCGGAAATGCAGACAGAAACCATTTTGAGTCCCTGGTGAAAGGATATGCCGCTGAGCATTCACTTAAAATCGGAGATCTTTTCCCTATTTTTCGTTTGGCGCTTACTGGCACCATGCAGGGACCCGATTTATTTGACACCTTTGCCATACTGGGAGGACAGACTTCTTCGTTGAGAATACACAATTTGTTGAGCTGATGCCAAAAAAATTTAGCCATAAAGAGAAAGCCGACGTTCACAAAGAGTTGAAGGGATTTGAAATCAGAATCAACTCTTTTGGTGAAATGGAGAGCAATTTGAGCATTGATAAACTCAACGAGTTTCTCAATCAAAAGCTGGAGAAGGAGGAAAAAAGAGAAGGGAGGAAAAAATAACGGCTTACCTACCTGAGAAAAAGCGAAGTGATTCCCACTCGCCATTGATTTTGTTTACCCTGGCCACCAGTAAGACGGACATAGAAGGCACTTGCCACTTCAATTCTGAGCATGCATTTCCCTTAGTCTCATGATAGACCAGCCTTCCGGTCAGATCATAAACCCACAGCGATTGGCTTCCTTCGGGCAGCTCAAGGGTGCCGGTAGATGAGTTGTAGTGAATGGAATATACCGGCTTTTCATCAATACTTGTCAAACGACAGGCTGTGCTTACACTACCACAATAAATGCGGGAAGCCAGGCTGCAATCGAGTACAAATGGATTGGCTTTTCCGGATTGATAAGCGGCTATCTTCCAGGTTCTGTTCCATTCTTTTTCATCCACAGGATCCTGCTCGTGCCATTCGCATAAAATATCCTTCTGTGCCGGGAAAAAATCGGGGTTGTTGGGAACAACCAGGTCGCGGTAGATGGTATACGTGTACATCATTGCCCTGGCTATGTCTCCTTTTACTTCTTCCCGGGGTTCAAATTGACCGGCAGAGCCAAGCTCACTGTATTTGTCGATCATAGAAGAGGGTACACTGGTTAACTCCGTATTGAGTAAATACCAGCGACTGGTACTGGCATCCGGGCTTTCTCCAAAAGGTCGGTTTCCACGATCATTGTTGGTCTTCACCCGCGAAGGAAAAAGATTGTGCATATCGCTTTCAGCCTTCGTGTCGGCCAATCCAAAACCTTGCGGATAGGTATGTTCTGTGTTGATGCCGTCATTGGCCCCATTTAAAAAAACCGCTTGTGTGGGGTCTTGTCCTTCCGGTATTGGCAAAGTAAGTCCCGTATAAATACAGGAAAGATTTCGGTTGACAGCATCAATTTTCAAAAACAATGTGTCCCTGGCCGTGCCATAAGGGATTACCGTCTCCGGCGTAAAAGCAGTCCTTACCTCATTGGCCAGCGCATCACCTGTGAGTCCCGGGAAAACAGCCTGATAGGCGTATTGTGCACCCAAAGAAACAGGCAGGCAAAATACAGCCCCACAGACTAAAACCCTGACCAACAGATGTGGATGCATGACTTATTTGTTCTTCAGCTTAGCCTTCACTTTTTCTATGATGTTGACAGCAGGATCTGCATACAGGATGGTGCCCTGTGATCCATCGATAACATACGTATATCCTTCTTCCGCAGCCACTTCCTTGATGATGAGGTTTACCCTGCTTTGTATAGGATTGAAAAGACCCTCGCTTTTTAAGGCCAGCTCTTGTTGACCCAGCTGTTCAAATTCTGTAATCTTTTTTTCTTCTGCCTGCAGCAACTGCACCTCCTTGTCGTATTGGATAGGTGCAATTTCATTTTTGCGTTTCTCAAGGTTAGCTGCCTTGAGTCTCAATTCATCCACCATGCTTTTGATACGGCCTTCCACCTTGGCTTTGGCAGCCTGGATGGAGTCATTGGCAGCCTTCACTTCCGGCATAGCGTATATGAGTTCCTGTGTATTGATATAGGCAACTTTAGGAGCTTGGGCTTTTGCAGTGACCAGTGCACCGGCTGTTGCCAATAAGAATAAAATGGGTTTGATTTTCATTTTTAAGTTGATTTTAGGCAGGTCGGTTATTTGCCAACCCTCTTTTTAATATCTTCAGTTTTATCAAATTCCGGCTTAACAAAAAGCAATCCTGCTGAGCCGGCCTTGTCAAAGATAAGGTCATATCCCTTTTCCGCAGCATAATTCTCAATGGCCGCAAATACTTTGTCCTGAATAGGGGCTACCAATTGTTGTCTTCTCTTAAAAAGATCTCCCTCAGGACCAAATCTGCGTTTGTTCATTTCTCTTACTTCGGTCTCTTTGGCCACTATTTCTTCTTCTCTCTGTTTTTTGAGATCATCGGTCAACAACACCTGCTCTGCCTGGTATTTGTTGTACATGGATTTAACTTTATCCTGCTCTTTGGATATTTCCTGCCTCCAGGTAGAAGCAACCTCATCCAATTCTTTTTGTGCAGCTTTGTAATCGCTCATTTCTGTGAGCACTGCGTTGATGTCAACGATGGCAATACGCTGAGCGCTTAGGGTAAATAGTGTCAGTCCAAAAGCAACCGAAAGCAATAATTTTTTCATTTTAATCTTGTTTTTTGTTTTTTAAAAAACGCTCAAAGATAGCGTTATTCCTATGTTTTATATACCTCAAGACCCCTGTTATGCGTGCTATGTTTCTTAATTTATCCTTAATTTATGACAATTTCTTCTTTTCCCTCTGCCAACCACCAGGCAAAGGCTAGAAAAAAGCCGGTAATAAAGATGCCGTATTGATTTTCCGGAAGGATTTCAAACAACCAGGTAATAGCGATAGCAGCGTAAATGGAAGCAAACCACACATTTTGCCGCAGTCGTTTATCAGTTAATGGCAATACAGCAAACAACAAAAACAACAGTAAGCCCGGCACACCCGCTGCAGCGGCATGCAAAACAAATTCACTGCTGGGTTGAATGATTTCCTCCGGTCGAATTTTTGGAAAATGCGATGTAAACCAGGTTTTGTTTGCTTCATGAAGACCTTTAAAGCCAACACCGGTCATGGGGTGGGCCTTAAATATGTCGATTCCTGAAAGAAGGGAGTAATACCGAAATCCATCGCTCGACCCTTCCCTGTATTCCATCTTGCTGTAATAGCCAAAGTCGTATCGTACAAAGCCCATCCGGTGCCGGAACGAAGGCAGCCATTGGTACGCAAGAATGGGCAGCAAAATCATGACAGCCATGGCAGTAAGCAAAGTTTTTTTATGATTTCGCCAAAGCTGCATCACCATGTAAACAAAACTTCCGGTGTAGAGAGCTAAAAGTCCGGTTCTGGCTATCAGTACGTGCATAAACAACGTCATGAACACGATATAAGCCACACAGATGTAACGGCATGATCGCGCTGTGTTTACTGTTGCCACATAAGCTGCCATCAAAATACTGGCAGCCATGGCAACGCTGATGCGGATGTGGTCGTGGTAGAAGCCAACGCGCATCACCCTCGCCTGTTTGTAACCATCAACGGCTTCGGTCGGTGCTTTGATATATGTATATATGGAATACAAGGCCGTGCAAAACAATATGGCCATTACCCAATACGTCATGATTGTCATTTGATGCCGTCCCGGACGCCAGGCGAAAAAAAACAACGGAAAAAGGGGTAAGGACAATTTGATAAAAAACACACCATCCGGTGGATTGCCCTGGATAAAATCAGATATAAGTACCACAGCCGGCAAGGCCAGCATCAGCCAAAACCAGGGCCTACGCCATAAGCCCGTTGATTGTTCATGCAAAAACCAGTACAAAGCCATAAGCAACAATCCCGCACTGTACAAGGTCCTTGACAATACCAAACCTGCAAAGAGGCATACAATGGCTGTATACGCCCATGCTTCCAAAGGTCTCGACCTGGTAAAAAGGGGTTTAATCACAATGTGGTTTATGATTTTAAAACGAGCAAAGCCACATTTTCAATATGATTGGTGTGCGGAAACATATCTACAGGTTGCATTTTTACGACCTTGTATTTTTCACTCATCATGAATACGTCGCGCGCCTGGGTCTCAGGATTGCAGCTCACGTACACAATTTTGGGAGCTTCCAGCTTCATCAGGGTTTCAATCACTTTTTCCGACATGCCCGCCCGGGGAGGATCCGTGATGACAACATCCGGCTTTCCATGCTTTTCAATGAAGTCATCGTCCAGGATATCTTTGACATCTCCGGCATAAAAAGTAGCATTTTCAATCTGGTTGAACCTGCAGTTTTCATTGGCATCTTCAATGGCTTCAGGCACTTCTTCTATACCGGTAACCCTGGCTACCCGGTGTGCTATGTACAAAGCAATACTGCCCAATCCCGTGTAAAGGTCATAAACATTTTCATCCCCTTTGAAATCGGCATATTCGGCTACATAGTCAAACAATATCTTTGCTCCTTCGCTGTTGGTCTGAAAAAAAGATTTGGGGCCAATCTTGTACCTTACATCACCCAGCTTTTCTACAATAAAGGGCTTGCCGTGATAGCATTGTACATCGAGATCATAAATGGTATCGTTGAACTTGGTATTTACAGTGTATTGCAGTGATGTAATAAATGGAAACTTATTCTTCATTTCTTCCATCACCAGCTTTATCTTTTTGGCATCGCCCCGGCCAAAAACAATGAGCAACATCCAATCCCCCTCCAGGGTGTTACGGATAATGATATTGCGCATTACCCCTTCATGGGTGTAGGGATTGTAAAACGAAATCTGTTTTTCGATGCAAAAATCCCTGAGATGGTTGCGAATATCATTGGACAAATCATTTTGCAGATGACATTCATCGAGGTTCAACACCTTGTTGAAGGAGTTGGGTCGGTGAAAGCCCAGGGCAGGCTCTGATTCTATAAAACCCTGCGTTTCGATTTCTTCGGGGGTCAGCCATCTTTTATCGCAAAAGGTAAATTCCAGTTTGTTGCGATAATACCGGATGTCCTTGCTGTACCTTACTGTATTAATAATGCCATCGGTATCCATTTTGCCGATTCGCCTCATGGCATTGACAATCTTAATAAACTTGTATTTGGTCTGCGAATCGTATTTTAGGTTTTGCCACTTGCACCCACCACAATGGTAAAAGTGTTTACAAAAGGGCGTGGTTCTCTCCGGAGAAAGGGTCACTGTTTCTTTTACCCTACATATGCTGTGGTTCTTTTTTTTGCGAATGACCACCGCATTGACTACATCACCAGGCACGGCATCTTCTACAAAAAACACCTCACCTTCTTCGTTTCGGCCAACTGACATGCCTTTATCGGCAATGCCGGTTATCAAAATGTTTTCAACAATGCGTTTGTTCTTTTTTCTACGCCCCATTTTATCAAAATGAATGATGACTTTTTTTCACGATGTTTTTCCACAGGTACGGTGTTCATTTAGAATTTGTATTTCTGCTTTACCTCACTCCTCTCACATGTGTATTGAATGTGGCAGGAAATCCATAAAACACAAAAAGCCCCCATAGCAGTGAGGGCTTTTTGTTGTATGCAATGGAAAACCGATTACTCGGCTACCAGTTCAAATTCAATCTTAGTTGTCACTTCCTTGTGAAGGTTGACATTGGCCTGGTAAGTACCAAGGTCTTTTACTTCTTCAGGAAGAACAATCTTTTTGCGCTCAACATCAAGGCCCAATTGCTCTTTCAAAGCCTGAGCTACCTGTACATTGGTAACACTACCGAAGATTTTGCCTGAAGTACCAGCCTTAACACCAATCTTCAGGGTCTTGCCTTCCATTTGTTGTGAAATGGCACGGTAGTCTTCCAATCTGGCTGCCTCTTTTGCTTCTTCTTCAGCAATAAGGTTGTCCAGTTTCTTGCGGTTGTTTGCATTGGCTACTACACCTACTCCTTGTGGGATCAGGTAGTTCCTTCCATATCCGGGTTTAACACTCACGATGCTGTGTTTGTCACCCAGGTTGTCCATATCTTTTAATAAAATGATATCCATGTTGTCAACGGTTTTAAATGGTTATTTTAAAAGGTCAGTAACAAATGGAAGGATGGCCAGGTGTCTTGCACGCTTTACCGCCACTGCTACTTTTTTCTGATACTTCAATGAGTTTCCGGTAATCCTTCTGGGAAGGATCTTGCCCTGCTCGTTGATGAATTGCAAAAGGAAGTCTGCATCCTTGTAGTCAATGTGACGGATACCAAACTTTTTGAATCGGCAGTATTTTTTGCTTTGTTTGCCGATGGTTGGGTTGCTTAAGAATTTTATATCGTCTTTAGAAGCCATTTCTGTCTGTTTTAAAAGGTTAACGTAATGAGTTATTCGGCTGAACCGGTTTCTGCTACTTCTTCCGCTACGGGTGCGGCTGCTGCCTTGGGAGCTTCAGCAGGAGGTGCTGCTGCTGCTTCATCCTGTGGCTTACCCTTGGTCTTCTTCTTTACCTTGCCAATCAGACCAGAACGCTTGTCAGCGTTGTACTTGATACCATACTTGTCCAATGCAATGGTAAGAAAACGCATCAAACGCTCGTCACGCTTCATGGCCAATTCCAGCTTACCAATAATGTCACCCGTTGGAGAAGTGAACTCGATACAGTAGTATATACCCGATGATCTTTTGTTGATCGGATATGCCAACTGCTTCAGTCCCATTTCATCCACGTGTACAAGAGTACAGCCCTCATTCTTGAGCATCTCTTCGTACGCCTTTTCTGTCGCTTTAATTTCGTCGCCTGACAGAACGGGATCGACGACGAAAGTTACTTCATAATGTTTCATTAATTAATTGAAGTTTAATAGATTATAAAATTTAAAAGGGAGTGCAAAGATAGGAAAAAAAATAATTCTGCCACCGTTGGTGCCAAAAATATGTATAAAAGATTGTAAATCAGCTCTTAGAATCGGAAAAAATCGCTAAATCCCCTTGATTCGGTTCCATAAAACAGACATCATCTCCCTCTCTTTGCCTTTGGGAGGCCGACCGGCATCGCCATCCAGACGGTATTTGCCCTTTACATCTTTGACGAGGACAAATTTAAAGATAAAATCATCTTCGGTAATTCCTGCTTTCATGGCATTGTAAACGCCATACCGCATATCATTGAATTGCAATTTGCCGTCTGCTCTTTGCAATACGCTGTAATAATCCTTGCTAAACCACTTTAAAATGGTCAAAGTACTATCGTTTTCTACATGGGGACCCAGCAAATGATGCTGTTTGGGAATGCGCACCAGCTTAAATTTTTTCTCTTTATCAAAATGCGAATAGGAGCCCTGGAAATAAGCCGAATCTGTTTCAGCAGTAGCCGACCACAATACGTTGTTGAGTATGGTGGGATTGCTCATGTATCTGTTCGCTACAATGCCTTCCTGCTTCAGTGTGTTTTCAAAAATCTGGTCGATGTAATATTTGTTGACGAAGGTTAGCGCCATGTAACCTATACTGAAAGCGATCATGATGCGGGTAAGTCGGGCCCTCATAGCACTCTCCCGATGGTAAAGTGACACGGCTATCAACAAAATACCAAAAGGCACAGTATAGCCGGGATCTGCTACTGCCACATTGTTCCAGGCTACGCGCGTATGGTCAAAAGGCGCCCAAAGCTGTGTGCCGTAAACCGTAAAACAATCCAAAATGGGGTGGGTGAAAATGGTCCAGAAAAAGAAGTTGTACCACGCCCAATAGCCTTCTTTTATATTGATGGGAGTCTCCACAAGGCCATAATATTTCCAGGTGCGGTAAACCACATAAATACCAAATGCCATCAATGCACCTCCGATCAGGGCCAGTGCCATGCTGCCTACTCCAAAGATGTAAAAGAGAGAAGTGAGGCCACCAAAAAAACTGATTACCGCCAGACTGCCCAGCAAAGCCGAGAGTCGACGGATGCCTTTTTTTGTATACAAATTCGAATCGTAATACCGTTTGACAAGCCAGGCTATGATAAACGAAAATACGATGGCAAAAAACAAGGAATGGGTAATTCCCCTGTGTGCTACCAAGCCCTGTAAGGGGGTAAGCCAAAGATTGGAAATTACATCGAGATCGGGAATGGTTCCGGCTATTGCCCCCCACAACATGGCTCTGTTACCAATGCGTTTACCCAAACAGGCCTCCCCAACGGCGGCCCCTAAAATGATTTGGGTCAGTGAATCCATGAATATAGGAAAGTAGGTTGCACGCGTTATATTTTGAGTTCTACGATGGCCAGCTCAGCCGCCTTTTGCTCGGCTGCTTTTTTATTGAAATCTTCTGCTTCTGATATCTTATCTCCATTGACCATTACAGCCATTCTAAAGAAGTCGCGTTTGTCGTTTTTAATCTTACTCATTTGCACAAACTCAACTTCATGACCGTTTTTTTGCGACCATTCCAGGATGATGCTTTTGTGGTTGTCATTCTGTTGTTCCAGCGCATGTATATCGAGATATCTCATCAGGATCTGGCGAATGACATAAGCACTGGTTTTTTTGTATCCAAACTCGATGTACAAAGCGCCAACCATGGCTTCCAACGCATTGCCCAACATGGTGTTGCTCATCTTGCCCTGCGAATATTCAGAGAGAATGAGATCAAGACCCATTTTGTCGGCAATTTCGTTGAGAGTTTGCCTTCTCACGATTTTAGACCGCATCTTGGTAAGAAAGCCCTCGTCTTTGCCGGGATATTTTTTAAACAGATACTCTGCCACAATGGTGCTCAAAATGGCATCACCGAGGTACTCCAGCCGCTCGTTGTTAAAACTCTTATTACTCTGATCCACATTCATGGATCTGTGGTAAAATGCTTGCTTAAAGACGTTTAATCTCACCGGCGTAAAACCCAACAAGGGTTTGATCTTACGTGCAAAATCTTTTTCCGATGAAAAATAAAAATTATAAAAACGCCTCAGGGTGTCCAAAACTAATCTACTTTTTTAATAATCACAGATGCATTATGTCCACCAAAACCAAAAGTATTGCTCAGTGCTGCCCTGACAGTTTTCTCCTGGGCTTGATTAAAAGTATAGTTGAGTTTTGGATCCATTTCCGGATCGTCGGTAAAATGATTGATCGTAGGGGGTATAAAACCATCCCTCAAAGCTATGATACAAGCCAATGCCTCAATGGCGCCGGCAGCACCCAATAAGTGACCGGTCATCGATTTGGTAGAGCTGATATTGAGTTGATAAGCATGCTCCCCGAAAACATTGAGGATGGCCTTGCTTTCTGCAATATCACCTAAGGGCGTGGAAGTGCCATGAACATTAATATAATCAATGTCTTCCGGTGTCATTCCCGCATCTGCAAGGGCAAGTTTCATTACATTGGTAGCGCCCAAACCTTCCGGGTGGGGTGCGGTCATATGGTAAGCATCCGCTGTCATACCCACCCCGGCAATTTCTGCTATGATGTTGGCACCTCTTTTTTTGGCGTGCTCATACTCCTCAAGAATCAAACAACCTGCACCCTCTCCCAGAACAAAACCATCCCTGTCTTTGTCAAAGGGTCTGCTTGCGGTGGTTGGGTCATCATTGCGCTCGCTCAAAGCTTTCATGGAAGAGAAACCTCCAATCCCTGCTTTGGTTACAGCTGCTTCTGAACCACCCGTGATCATCACATCGGCTCTGCCCATACGAATGTAATCAAAGGCATTGCCTATGGCATGGGTAGATGAAGCACATGCGGAAACAGTGGCGTAGTTGATGCCTCTGAAGCCATATTTGATGGATATCAATCCCGGAGCAATGTCTGCAATCAATTTGGGTATCAGAAACGGTGAGTATTTGGGTTCTCCAACCACTTTGGCAGCTTCTTCAATGTCGTGTTCTATGGTTTCGAATCCACCGATACCACTTCCCCAAATAACGCCTGCTCTGTCAAAATCGATTTCCACTCCTTCGAGGCCGGCATTTTTCATGGCTTCTTCAGCCACTGCCATGGCATAATGGGTAAAGGGATCCATTCTTCTGATTTCTCTTTTGTGAATGAACTTTTCAGCGTCAAAGTCCTTTACCTCGCAGGCAAATCTGGTCTTAAATAGGGTTGCGTCAAAGCGGGTAATGGGACCTGCTCCCGATCTTCCCTGACGCAAAGCTTCTGCATAGGCAGCTACGTCATTGCCAATGGGTGTCAAAGCCCCGATTCCTGTTACTACAACTCTTCTCATTTTATTATTAGACGGTTGATCCGGTATGCAAATTTCTCATTTTTTTCCGAAACTTTAAAATTTGGCCTACTTTCGCCGTCACAGTAAAACTTTGGATATCCAAATCGTTAATTGTCAAAGCCATACTACATGAAAGTTGTAAAAACCAACAAGGCATTGGAAAAAGCCCTGGCACAATTCCGAAAACAAGGCTCAACCATTGGCTTTGTACCCACCATGGGAGCCCTGCACGAGGGTCACTTAAGCCTTATCAGACAAGCTCTCAAAAAAAATGATGTGGTGGTATGCAGCATTTTCGTGAATCCCACCCAGTTTAACAATGCAACAGATTTGGCAAAATACCCAAGGACCCCTCAAAAAGACAGGGTTATGCTGGAAAAAGCAGGATGTACCATACTTTATGCCCCCTCCGTTGAGGAGGTATATCCCGAAAATCTGGAAACAGCGGTTAATTTTTCCTTTAAAGGTCTTGATAAAATGATGGAAGGAAAATTTCGTCCGGGCCACTTCAAAGGCATGGCACAGGTGGTAAAACGCCTGCTCGATCTCGTCCAGCCCGATGATTTATACATGGGACAAAAGGATTTCCAACAATTTACCATCGTTGCCCACATGCTCAAAACCCTCAAAATGAAGACAAAGCTGGTGGTTTGTCCCATCCTCAGGGAAGAAAACGGCCTGGCTATGAGCTCTCGCAACGAAAGACTCAGACCAGATTTAAGATCCCGGGCAGCCCTGATTTACAAGACTTTAAAGGCTGCTAAATCCAAACTTAAAACCATGGACCTGAGAGAAATCGAAAAATGGGCCTTGCAAAAAATGAGGGTTCCCGATTTTACTCCTGAATATTTTTCCATCGTGGATGGTCATACATTAAAACCCGTGGATCACCCGGCAGATCATGATTATATCGTCGCCTGCACCGCCGTCTGGGCCGGAGATGTTCGTCTGATCGATAATATGATATACAAAAAGCCCAAATAATTTCAACTTTCGGCTAACCGCTGTCCGCCAACCGCTGTCCGCTGTCCGCTGTCCGCCGTAAGCGGTGAGTGGTATGCCGAGAGCGGTTGGCAGTGAGCGGTAATCGGCAAGCGGTAATCGACAAGCGGTTGGCGGTGAGCGGTATGCCGTGAGCGGTTGGCGGTGAGCGGTGAGCCATTAGCCGTTAGCCGTTATCGGAATATTATTT
>CALJKQ010000118.1 GCA_937973565.1 uncultured Saprospiraceae bacterium
AATGTGGATTATTTATTCAATGGCAAAGGGTTCACAAAAGTAGACTTTCAGACCGGGGATACCACCTACATTCGCATTGCTGTGGATACTATTGCTTCTTCTTCACAGGATTTTATCAATTTTCACTTTGAAAATAATAAAGTCCTATCTCTGCATTTCACCCATTATCTGCGTTCCACCAATCATTTTCTGATCGACACCAAATCATTACAAGCCACATCGGCTAACCCTACAATGGCTGCCGTGGGAATGGATAATTTTAGTCGATTGATCCGTTGTGGTTCCAGGCTCTACCTTTGGTCAAAGGGACTGTATTATATACACAGAGATTCGCTTGAAAAACTGCCTTCACAGTCATCCGGCTTTAATACCAATAACATCCTTGGGATGGATCGGTATGTCAGTTGCAGGATCAGAGACACCCTCATGGAAAGTTATACTCTCGAAAACAACCAATTGATCGTATGGCACCACGATGGCATGCATACTACCCGATTTGGGCAAATACCTTATAACCCTAACATCCAGGAAGTATACGGACTGGGAAATCGTATATACGTTTACGAATCAACGAATAAAAAATTAATTACCATTTATGATCGAAACGGCACTAAAATAAATGCTGTTGAATCGGGCTACCTGAACCGCATTTATCAGGGAAGTCCCTCGAATTTCGAACATTATTATTACTTAAGCCAAATAAATGGTCGCTTATTTTATGTAAGAGACAGTTCTTTGGTTACCATGGATGAAGAGGGCATGACCAAAATAGTAGCCACTTCTCAAGACTTTAAGTCTTACTTTTTCACCTTTACGCACAATCACCGGCATTTTGGATATAAGGAATCAGATAAATTCAAATTATATGAATTAACAGCAGAGAATGTAAGTCTTCTGTATAAAAGCGACTACAACCTAAAATCCATACTTGACAGTGAAATTCATCAGAAGATAATTTTCAATTTTTACACTTCCAATAATCCTCTGGTAGTATGGGACGGTAATGTCTTTTATGAATTGCCGGTTCCATCGGCATTGTATCATGCGGCCATTGAGAACGATTATATGTTGTACCGTGGTACTCCGGAGAAATTGGGGTATTTGCTTGACTTAAGGGATTTAACAATACACAAAATAACCCCCACTTTTGATAAAGAATATTTCGTCAATGTGTCGATTACCCCCAAAGATACTTTGGTTTACAGTTATACGGATTTGTACGAAAATTCAGAAATTAAAGTCTATCAACTCAAAGATCGGTTTACTCAATTGGAGTTGAAGAATTCGTTTAGCAACTTTTGGTCGCCTACCAGTTTTCGTGCAGAAGGTACAGGAAATACCAGACTGTTTTCCAGCAATCAAATCACGGGCATATTAAAAGAAGAAGGCGATATCAATATACTCAATGGTATCTATGCGAGCAAAACGAACGGCTTCAACCCGGGACTCACTGCCAATGATCATTTTGTTGCCCACAACCATTTGTATTTCACAGCACAGGACAGAAAATATGGCTTGCAATTGTACAGGATGTCGTTGGGCGAAACCAATTCCATTGTGGATGAGTGGAAAGAAAGCGGTCCGACTGTTTATCCCAATCCTGCCCGGCATCAAATATTTTGGGAAAGTACGGAAAGCCAAAACGGCCGTGCATCTTTTAGTATTACTCATCTTTCCGGTGCTTGCATGTTGCAGGGTTCTACGGATGGCAGCATCGATATTTCTGAGTTGCCTGTCGGCTGTTACTGTTTAATGTTAATAATTGATAACAAACCATTTCAGCAATTGATCGTAAAAATATAAGAAATGAATACCCACCCTCTTTCAGATCTTCGAAATGTGATAAAGTCATTTGCAGATGCACTGCCCTTGCTTTGGAAAAACCAGCTTTGGAAAGGGTACTTTTCGCATGGTCCGGTGAGTTATCTTTCCATCCTGTTGGTATTGGTTATTTCCTATAAAACCTATTCTTTTTTTAACCCCGAGCCCATGGATAAATTAAAATCGGAGGTAAAGAAAACCGCACTGAACACGATGAAAGACGTTGCAAAAAGTGAATTGGTAGATTCCATAATCGACAGCATTGAAATGACCTTAGCGCGAGAAGGACTCACCAACAAAAAAGTAACGCTGCAAAAAGATTCTTTGGCCAAAGGCATTGTACAAATAGAAGTACAAGACACCCAGGCTATGGCAACGCACGAAGAATATAAAGATACATCTGAGATGGCAGAAGCGCATGATGAGCCTGACAGCCTCACAGGCACAGAAGAGCCATCCAAGGATGGTGATGGCACTGATAAGAAGTATAGGAGTTCCGGACATATAGACGAGAAAAGTGTATTTTCCGGGGGCTCCAAGTATTTGTCAATTATATTACTCAACATGCTGATTGCCCATTTTTGCGGCCGGGTTATTGGGATGATGGGTGGTTTTGAAAAAAGGATAGGTCTGAAATCTTACTTCAAATCTCAGATCAGGGTGCTGCAGGTGGGTATTTTAAACTGGGCTTTGGAGATTGCCCTGGGTGTACTCATATCCATTGTATGCGGTATGTTTTTCAATGATGGTTTTGAAAAAGCAGGTAAACTTTTGTTGCAAATGTTTTTTCTGGGTTACCTGTTTTTTGACAGCTACAACGATTACTTTGACCTCAAGATCAAGGAAAGCAGGTTGAGCATCATAAACCATGTGCTGCCGGCAACCCTCGCCGGTGCAATTGCCTTTTTGCTTATGAGCATACCTTATGTCGGATCCATTGTGGGACCCATAGTGTGCTCTGTGGCCGTAACCATTTTTTTAGCCAGAGAGAAAGGACTCTATCTGAAAAGTGCTACTGTTTGAAAAGGGTTGTGATAATAGAATGAGATTCAATGTTGAATTGATAGGTCTGTCCTTTATACATAAACCCTGTTTTAAAACTCTCTTCTGTGGGATTCATCACTACAACGACAACGGAACCATCTTTATTAACAAAGCCGGTGCCCAGTAATTGTGCCCTATTGGTGGAAACTGAAATTCGTTTTGCCCCGGGTCTGATGAATTTTGAAAAATGTCCAATGTAGTAATACGAGTTCATCAGATGAAGAGAGTTTTCCTGTGTTTTGGCGTGGATAGGTGCAAAACAAAAGTTTTTAACGTGGTTTGGGCCCCCGATTTCATCGAGCAAAATATTCCAGTCGGTCCAGGCTACGGAGCCCTGATTGAAATCGTTGATCATGTTTTCACCATAATTTTCTCCCCATTGCCATTGATCAAAGGTGGCCCAGTCAAAAGGATAATTGCATGCTTCTGTGAGCAAGAGCTGGGTATTGGGAAATTTTTCCTTAACCCTTTGCAGGTTTTGGTATTGCCTGCCTCCGTTCCAGATTTCATACCAATGGAAGCCAATGCCCCATACATATTTAGCAGTTTCGGGATTTCCCAGGATGGGCACTGCGCGATGAAATATCAAATCCCTGTTATGATCCCATGCGATGAGTTTTTTATCCTTCAAACCATTGGCGTGGAGCGTTGGGCCCAGGTGGTAGCGAATAAAATCTGCCTCTTCCTGGGCAGTATAAATACACGACTCCCATGTTTGTTTGGCCATGGGTTCATTTTGCACGGTAAGACCCCAGACAGGGATGCCTTTACTTTCATACGCTTTTATAAATTTTACAAAATAATTGGCCCAGGAAGCACGGTACTTTGGAAGCAAGCTTCCCCCTTGCAGCATGTTGTTGTTGTCTTTCATCCAGGCCGGTGGGCTCCAGGGTGATACAAATAACTTAAACCCGGTACCCGAAGCAGCAAGTGCTTCTTTGATCATGGGTATTTTGTATTTTAAATCATGCGCAATGTCGAATGTGTTGAGGCTGGAGTCGCCTTCCGCTACATAGGTATAATTGTCGGAAGAAAAATCGCAACTATTGATATTGGTTCTGCCCAGGGTGTATCCTATGCCTTTTTCTGCATCGAAATACAGGGATAAAAACTCTTTGCGCTTGTCTTCTGATAATTTGTAAAATGTTTCAGCACTGGCATCCGTAAAAGCTCCGCCAATGCCGATAAACTCCTGAAAAGTAGAAGATTCATCGATAAAAACCGATGGTTCCGTTTCAAAGGGTTGTCTGGCTTTAGACACTTCCAAGGCTGTAACTTCTGCCAGTTTTTGACCTGTATTTTTGGCCGTTACAAATGCGCGGATTTGCGTGGTTTTACTTTGTTGAGCAGTTGCCAACACCTGGCATCCCAGGAATAAAATAAAAAGGCAAAATTTAGAAGACATGGTTGTATAATGTTAAAATCACCAAACAAATGTATTGACGGTTCCCGGTTTCATCTCCAACACAGCAGCTACCCGACCATCGGTTATATGTATTTTTTTTGTGGCAGCGCTTTCATTCATAAGTATGATTACTTTACTTCCATCGGGGTTTTTAAAAGCTACATTGGGTGTGGATTCAAACCAGGGTGAGGACATTCTCACTGCCCCCGCTTTGATGAACCTGGATGCATGGGCTATGATGTAATAGGATACGTTTCTGGAATAGGTGTTGCCATTGATAGTTACAGCCCCTAAGCACAATGAGCACCCACCATCCAGATGGGGATCAAATGAAGGATCGGCTGCCAGGTTCCACTCCAGTACATTTTTACTCCAGTTGCGCGTAGTACCCATGACTACATGCCTCATATGCCATTTCAAATCATCGCCAAACTGTGCATTACCACCGGTCCATTGTTCTGTAAAATAGAGGTTCTTGTCCGGATGCGCATCGTGCACCAGGCTGAGAGCGCCTTCGTCGCCCCCGTACAAATGAAAAGCGGTTCCGTCAATGTACTGAGCTGCCCCCGCATCTGATAAAACTGCCAGCGGATATTGGTAATTGTCGCAATTGTGATCCCAGATCACAATTTTGGTATCGATTCCTGCTCCCTTAAATGCAGGTCCGAGGTGATTCTTAATAAAATCGGCCTGCTGGGTAAAGGACATGATCATGCTGGGATTGTTGCCCCCATGCTGGGGTTCATTCTGAATGGTCACGGCATCGATGCGTATGCCCAGCTTTTTCATGGCATTTATGTACTTAACAAAATAATCGGCATATACACCCTGGTGTTCTGTCTTTAAGTTGCCACCCACACTTTGTCCGTTGGTTTTCATCCACAGGGGCGCTGTCCAGGGTGAGGCCATGATTTTAATTTGAGGCTGTATTGACAGGATTCTTTTTAACAAAGGAATGAGGTCTAAGGTATCTCTCGACAAGTTGAATTGAGCGAGTGTGGGATCCGTTTGTCCGGCGGGCATTTCATCATAGGTAAAAAATGTTTCGCTCAGGTCTGAAGCGCCAAGACTTATTCGAAGGTAGTTGACACAGTTTTCTCCTGCATCGCAGCCAAACAATTCTTTGATCAATTTATCTCTGGAAGTTGCTTCCATTTTTTCAATCAGATAAGCACTGCCTCCTGTGAGTGTATAGCCGAAGCCGTCTATGGTCTGGAAGGTAGTTTGAGTATCCACCTTGATAGCCGGTAATGAAATATCTCCATCTCCCATTTGGATGGTAGATGATGAAAGCAAGAGGGTTTTATCAAAGCTGGTGGTAAAATAATTGGCCTTTGGAATAGGGTTGGGATCTACGTCCTGCCTGGTTGAACAAGACCAAATGGCACTTGCAACCAAAAGCAGCATATATCCCATCACCCTGGTGTTGTGTAGTCTCATACAGGTCTTAAAGTT
>CALJKQ010000119.1 GCA_937973565.1 uncultured Saprospiraceae bacterium
GAAGATGGTATTAGCCTCGCCACCCGACTTTCTGACTTCCATGCCAGAGCAGAATTAATGAATGCCAGACAAAATATGGAAGTTGAAGACTGAATGATACCTGATAGCCTAAAGTTCCACTACTTCAACACCTGACACAATATCACTTTCAGTTCTTTTATTGATACAGATGAGTCGGTTTCCTTTCTTTTCAATAATGACCGGAAAACCCCTTAATGAAATTTCATTTTCTCTCAACAAGGATGGGTATCTGGCAATTTGAATCGATTTTCGATTGCCGGTGCCGGCGTAAATAATGGCGCCGTCTTCACTAAAGGCAAAATCACTAAAATTGAGCGATCCCCTTTGCACCAGCCCTTTGAATTGCATGGACGAATTGGCCAGATAAACTGCCCCTTCAAAGCCGGTTATCATATAAGTGCCGGTATCGTCAATTCTAAACGATACCGGATCCAATGGATGATCTCCGTGGTAGATGTCGTCGTTGTGTTCCAAAAACATACCATTGTTATCCAACTTATAGTAATCAAGATCAACAGGGCTTACCGTAGTGGAAATGGTTAACAATTCATTTTTATTATTCAACTTTCTTATTCTGCTTCTCTCAAAATCACCATCTGAATCAACCTGAAGACCATTGCTCCTTTTGTACGTTCTGATCGGACCATCCCACCAGGGACTGGGGGCCATGCCGGCTGCAATATAACCATTGTCAAAAGAAACAACACTCATGGTAAACAGACCTGTGTTGATGGAGCCTGTAAAATTTAAATTTTGAGCGTCATAGATATAGATAAAACCATCACCGGATGGAACATAAATCTCAAGTCCCATGCCGTTGTCTCCAATAGCCATATAACCCGGCTGACCTGATATTTCCCTTGATTTTTCAACAACACCACTTTCATAATTGTATTGTATGAGTTTTTGCGCATTTTGATCCAACAGATAAACATAACTATCTGTTGGGTGCACTACCATGTCATAAGGCGTGAAATTGAATAAGGTACCGGATGGTAAATCTACTTTTAAGGTATTGGAATTTCTGGATTTGCCTTCTGTATTGTACACCCGCACAAAATAACAAACCTGATATTCTAAAGGAGGATACTTGTCTGTAAAACTGGTTGCACTAAGTGAAGTAATCTCACCCAGTAAAGTGCGTTTATTGTAATCGCAATTGTTATCAGACCTGTAAATTTCGTATTTTTGAAAATCACTGCCCTTATATGAATCCCACTGGAGTACGACCCCACCATTGCTTTTTTCTGCACGGATCAAATTAATAGCAGCAGGGGCCAACATACTCAGTGCAAAAGTATGTGTTGAGGAAAAATTTTCTTCATCCGTAACCGTAAGTGTGATGTTGTGTTCATTTCGGGATAAGGTCTTTGTAGAAAAACCAACGGTTCCGTTGGCTGAGGCTTTCTGAGTGCTCAATACGCCATCTTTGTCTGACTTCCATTCTACTTTAAGGTTGACCGTGGAGGTTTTATCATCGGATATCTGAGCGGAAAACTGGATCTCTTCACCTACAGAAAATTCTGCCGGAAGTGACGGTAGTACCAATTCAATCAATGGGCTCAAACCTACATTTAAACCTGGGATCAGATTTATGAATACTGTATTAAGTTCATCAGGCTTAATTTTCACAACTGATTTGCCAGAACCCAAATTTTCCAATTCGGCATAAACTTCATAAGAACCTGCTTCAATACCCTTTAGTAGAACACTGCCAAACTCGTCGGTTACTCCTTGCACTGATGCTGGACGGGTATATACCTTGGCTCCCTTGACCGGGGAAAAACCATTAATGGCTACATTAATCACCAAATCTCCAGTAGGTTCTTTGGCACAACCCGAAAAAAACAATATCCCAATGATTCCTAGCCAAAATTTATAAGAGTTGATTTTCATAGTATTTGTAACTTTGATTATAAATGATTATTGACCTATTATATTTACCTCCATTTCCAGTTCTACGCCGAATTTCTCTAAAACAGCTCCCTGTATTTCTTTGGCAAACTGATAAATTTCCATACCACTGGCATTGCCATGATTGACCAGAACCAATGCCTGGTTTTGATACGTTCCGGTATTGCCCACAACTTTACCTTTGAAGCCACATTGGTCGATCAGCCAACCGGCTGCTAATTTTATTTTTTCTCCGGCAGGATAATGGGGAATGGCATCATATTGTGTTTTTAATTTTTCGAAAAGTTCATTATTTACAACCGGATTTTTGAAAAAACTGCCAGCATTTCCGATCTTTTTAGGATCCGGCAATTTTTTGGTGCGTATGCTGATTACGGCTTCTGCTACTTGTAACGGGCTTGTGACATCTTCAGTCAAAAGAGCCTTAACATCAGCATAATCAATAACGGCTTGCCCCTTTTTGCTCAATAAATAATTCACTTTGGTAATGAAGTACCGCCCCTTGCCTTCTTGTTTAAAATAACTGTCTCTGTATCCAAAGGCACAATCTTTTTTATAGAAGATCCGGGTAGTGCCCTCCTCTAAATCTATGGCTTCCAGGCTGTGAAATGCGCTGATTTGCTCTACTCCATAAGCACCAATGTTTTGCATGGGTGCCGCTCCAACCGTACCGGGGATGAGAGCCATGTTTTCCAAGCCCCACAACTGGTGAGCAACAGACCACATGACGAAATTGTGCCATATTTCACCGGAAGCAGCGGATACCAAAAGACCTTCATGATCCTCATCTATGACTTCAATGCCTTTCATCCGATTGAGAAGGACTGTACCCTGATAGTCACCTGCAAACAAGACATTGCTGCCTCCGCCCAGGATTAAAAAGTCATTTTCTCCTTTGGTCAGAAAATCAAAAATATCCTGTACAGAATAAATATTTACAATCTGTCGGCAGTTGGCTTGTGTGCCAAATGTGTGAAATGGCTTAAGTGAAGTCATCATCCTTTTAAAGTGAACTTTCGGGGGATGTAATCTTTTTGACCATCCTCCAATTGAAATCCCATTGTAAACCTATGTTGAGGCTATTGGCCTTATTGTCGGGGTTCCAGCCATATCGGGCAAAGCCCTGAAGTCCAAAACCACTGATGCCAAAACCATAACCCGCCTGAGCAATATAGGTTTTAAATAATTTTCGCTCTACTCCCTTCTCTGCATAGCTATCATCCAGACCATACAATTCCGTTTTGCTGAACTGAATTCCTCCTCCAATGCTGAGACCAAGTCTGCCCTCTCTGTCGAGCCCACTCAAGCCATTGAAATTGAGTTTGGCCATGATAGGATAACTCACCGTACCCAATCCTTTGTAATCTTTTATGGCCAGCCCTAGAAATCCAATGCATGCCTGCGCTTCCAGCGAGAGTGAAACATTTTGACCGCCCAGCCAAATTTTTGGACCGGCCCCCAGATTCAGAATGGCACTACCGGCTGATCTTCCGGCTATGCCGTCTTCCGGATTGGCATAACGGTGGTATAGGTCGTTGGTAAGAGTAAATCCGTATCCTACTTGTGCACTCAAAGCATTTGTAAATAGTCCCAGCAAAACAGCTACAAAAAATCTCATATGGTTTGTTTTTCTTTTCAAAGACGTAATTTTTGACCAATTGTGTACGCCAAAGGAAGAATATTATTGAATGTGGTTTAAAATGGATACGTTCACAGCCTGCAACAGATTATTGGCTTCCTGGAGTAATGTCTTCATAGATGCCAGATGCTCTTCTTCGTGAACCAGGTGTTGATCAAATGCCCTGAAATTGTCATCTATTCTGTTTTTTATACGCAGTGTGTAGTCGTTTAGTGTTGTCTTCACTTCCTCCTCCATTTTGATTCTACCTTTATCCACTTCTTCCTTGAATCTCCTTATAATTTTACTTTTATTTAGGCCCAGCGTGACACCTGCAAACAACAAGCCCACCGTCGTAAGGATGCCTCCTGTGATATCAAATACAGCCCCATTAACCAAAGCTGTAATCATCACCCCAATGACGGCCATGCCTCCTCCGGCTGCCAGATTGGGCGTCATTTTACCGGATTCTTTCAGCAGGGTTTCATCGTAAAAATTTTCACTCTTATTCATAAATTGTGAAAAACTCTGCTGCAGGTCTTTCAATACATTAGCCCTTCGTTCTGCGATGTCAGCAAAAATTTCGTCGGTATCTTTCAGCACAGTTCGGTTTACCTTCAGTTTGGCATCTACCAGTTTTCCCATCAATTGGATGTTGTCCGCCACATCGGTAATACCGGCCTGAAGTTTATCCCTCAGTTGGGTATTGAGCTGCAATTCAAAATCCTTCGACTGCTGATTCAGCCAGTCTTTTAATCCCGATTCTGTGCCGAATAAGGATGAAAAGGATCTTTTCAAAACACTGACAAACGAAAGGCCTTCGCCCAATTCCTCAGATTTTTTCCCGGTAATTTTATCGTAGGTAGCCAACAAATTTTCGGAAAGTATACCTACCTGATATTGCGTCTTCTTTTCCTGACTTCCCAGGGTTTCCCTTATGTCGTTTCGGAATTCACTATCCAATATAAACTGCTCCTCCCTCACTTGAAGGGCATTAGAAATGGTATCCGCTATCCTTTGGGCAGTATTTGTACTATTGGCCATTTTGAGGTAGGGAGCCTTGCCACCGGTAATGTTGTCGGCAATGTATTTTCTCAAGGGTCCGTAACCGCTTTCCAGATTCTTACCCTCCAACTCCTGCTTGGCCGAAACAGCAAAAACATGGGGGAATGCCAATCCTTTTTTCTGGGCATTTTCTACCACACCGCTGATGTTGATGTTTAAATCCCCTTCTTCCAGCAAATCTTTTTGCTGGAGCACAAAAATGACTTTGCGTCGCCACTCATTATTAATGAAATCAAAAAAATCCCATGCCGATTGGCGGTAGGGGTTTTTGGCCTCAAAAACAAAAACGATTAGATCGGAATAGGGGATGAATTTTTCGGTTATCTCCTGGTGATGGGCTACTATGGTATTGGTACCCGGCGTATCGACGATGGCAATCTCCTTTAATATTTCGACCGGCTGGGTAATTTTTTTGATATGATCGGTTATAAAGACAGAACTCTCCTCAGGTCCGTATACGATCTGCTGAATGGTGTCAGTCATGGGAGAGGGGGCAACCTTGCAGATTTCTTTATCGGTTTCCAACAAAGCGTTGATAAACGAACTCTTTCCTGCTTTTACTTCACCAACGATCACAAATGTAAAGGGCGCTTCCAATTGCAAATGAAGATAACGCACGGTTTCATTCATCGCCTTGTTGTCTACATCGGCTGTGAGTTTTTCCAGCTTACCGATCGCCAACGACAGGCGGCTGCTGATGTCTACGATCTTTGGATCTATGCTGTTTTTCATGACTTAAAAAGGTAAAGATAAGCAAATAAAGGTAATCATGGATGATCTGATGGCGACTTGCCACTGGGGAAAGTGCCTGTTATTATTTTATGCCGTTTTTTTTTCCCCCTTTCCCATATTAAACTTTGTTATGCAGCTACAAAATGTAATTTTGCTTTATGACAGACGTTAAAAACACATTCCTCCATTCGATACCCCTCGGTGCATTTTGGGCCGCGATTTTGGCGCTGGCGCTGGGCTGGCCATTATTTGGCACTTATTTCTTTCATCCCAATGAGCATATGTTTGCCTTTGGCGGGGATCCACTTACCTTGTATTACAATGTCACCTACCACACCTGCTATGGTTCCGGTACCCACCTTGCCAATATGAGTTATCCGGACGGTGAACTGATCTTCTTGACAGACGCCCAGGGAAGTTTATCAATCTTATTGAGCTACTTACAAAAAGCGGGATTGAATGTTTGTGATTATACGGTTGGCATCGTCAATAGCCTCGCTGTTTGGGGCTATTTGTTGGCGGCAGTGTTGATTTACCTGATTTTTATAGCCCTGGAAATGCCGGTATGGAGAGCGGTTGTCTTCAGTGCCTTTGTGGCAGCCATGGCCCCACATTTGCCCAGGATGATTGGACACCACGGCTTGTCACATACTTTTTTACTACCCTTGACTTTTTTGTGGTTAATCAGAAAATTCAACGTGCAAAAATCGGAGTGGCGCGATCTGGGTTTTTGGTTTTTGATGTTGTTTTTTACTTTCAACAATCCCTATTCAGGTTTCGGACTGGGATTGACGGTTTTACTCACCGGCCTGGTGATGATGGTCAGGCAAAAAAAATTCGATCGACATTGGTTTTATATTGCCTTCCTTGGACTTAGTCCGCTTTTAATCTTATTTTCCTATCTCCATTTTTTCGATCCATTCCATGACCGTATAGCACTTCAGTGGGGTTTTTTCCACTACAAGGCCAATGTGGAAGGTTTGATAGCACCGGCGCAGTCTCTCATGGATTGGGGTTTACGCACATGGACGGGCAAGGGTTTTTCCATGGATTTTGAAGCCATCATGAATTTGGGTTTCCCGGTTTCTGTGCTTTTACTTTCTTTTTTGGGGGTAAAAATATTCAGGAGCAAATGGCTGGAAGGATTTGATTATAAACCATTTGTCATGCCTTTATTCTGGGCTACGTTGGTACTTTTTGTATATGCTTCTGCTCTCTTGTTTTTACCATTTCCCCAGAATTGGGTGGAAAATGTTTTGGGCAAATTGCTGATGTTCAAAGCTGCTGCCCGGTTGGCGTGGCCTTTTTGGTATGCTTTGATCATCCTGTCTATGGCATTGCTGGAGAATTTGCTGAGGAGACTTTCTTTTTCGGGTTTTGCTTATACCATCGCTTTGGTATGCATCACCTGGTTTACAGATTATAAGCTTTACAGGAAGCCCTCATTTACGGATGTAGTTCAACCCAATTTTTTTAGCACATCTTCACGGGCTGAAATTGACGGCTGGCTTAAAACAGCCAATGTAAATCCAGCCGACTACCAGGGGATATTTTTATTGCCAAAGCTCATGACCTGGACCGATCATTTTCAAAGTGAAAACAATTTTTTCAATCAGTTTTTTGGCATGCGTTTGTCTGCTACAACGGGTTTACCCCTGGTGAGTGCTATGCTTTCAAGAATGTCTGTTGGCCAGACAGCAGAACGGATTGAATTTTTATCCGATCCCTTGATTGAAAAGTCTTTGCACAAAAGATTTCCCAATCAAAAACCGTTGCTGTTGCTAAGGGGAAAAGGCAATCCCAATTTGAAATGGGGCGAAAATTACCTCGTCAGTATAGGGGATACGCTGTATGATCACAAGGATTTTACCCTGTTGCGTCTTCCCCTCGAAAAAATCAACCATTACAGCTTACTCAATCAGCTGAAATCGGGACAAATTCCGGTCGATGCAGCCACCTCTCTTTCTTCTATGTTTTATGCCAATGGCTTGCAGTCCAATGTGGAGAAATCTTATTTTGGCAATCAATGTTGGGAGCTGCCTGCAGGCGAACAT
>CALJKQ010000120.1 GCA_937973565.1 uncultured Saprospiraceae bacterium
ACCTGTCCTTCATCCAGCCAAAACCAGTTAGATCCGGGACCTTGTATATTGAGATTGGATTCTTCGATGTCCCAACCATCCGATAAATTGGGAATAATGCCCTGAATCCACTGACAATTATTGCCTCCGGGAGGAACAGCACCATTATTGTAAAAATCTACCTGAAAACACATGGAAACATTTTCACCAGGCTTATAGGGACCATTGGGGTCTGCATTGGGGTGTTGTGGTCTGGTGACAGATAATAATGTTGCATCATAACAATCAAAAGCATTGAATAAGGTATGGACGCACAAATCAAATGTGCCCAAATTTTCTCCATCTTTTGCTTCCACTCTTAGCCAAATGGTCTCATTGACATTTACAGCCATTTCACCCAAATTGGCATTTTTGCATTGTTCAAAATTGGGCACAATCTCCATTGCACTACAGGAAGAACCTCTGTAAGCCGTAACAATGGGAGAAAAGGGACCCTCTATCGAATAGATCAAGACACTGGCTGAGGCATCGGTTTGGACTTTAAACCAAACAGAGGCACCGCCGGCATCACAATCTCCCGCTTCTGAAACATTCATGTCGTTGCAGGATTGTACGCATGATGCATTGCCATCGGTCACCGGAGTGATGACAGACGCCACGTCAAAACAGGTTTCAGATCCCGCACAACCAGTTGTCATAAGACTATTGTCATAGGCAGCTTTGAGGACAGGCATTTTCTCCATAATACCCGATCCGGCAATTGTTCCTTTTTCAAAACCACCATCGCTGTTGTGCGAAAAATGATCAAAAAGAACGCCAGAAAAAACCGGATGAACGGATAAGGCAAATAAGAGAATAAGGGGTGTAATAATTGTGATTTTCATGAGGCATTGCTTTATTCCAATTAAAGATAGCTGAAAAATCACTTAGTAAAATACTTTTACCTAAGCAATGTGACATATTTGTCGCTTACACATAGTTTTCGCAGAAATGAATGAATATGCCAAAGAATGGTATTTATTAATACCAGGGCTTGCTTGTTCAATAGCCCAAATCACCAATTAGGGGCTAAAAAAAAAGGCACCCATCAGATGGATGCCTTTTTGCTGTGATTCCGCTGGGGCTCGAACCCAGGACCCCTACATTAAAAGTGTAATGCTCTACCAGCTGAGCTACGGAATCTGCTTTTTAAAGCGGTGCAAAGGTAAAACAATAATTGGAAAAACAAAATAAAAATTTGTGATTTTTATCCTGGCTTATTCCATAACAACAAAAAATTGCCTGGTTAATGCTTATTTAAAATAATATTTCAAAAACCAATCCTCGATCCGCATCATAGCCTGGCTGTGTTCTTCAAAATAAGATTCTATGGCTTGCTGAATCATTGGCCTCTCTGAAATTGCCCTCTCGGCAAAGGATCTGAGTGTCCCTTCTTCTCTAATCTCTGTGGCAATGCCTTTTTCCAAAAAATAGGCGGTTTCCACAAATCCCTTGTTTTTGGGTCCAAAAGCCAGCGGAAGGCCAAAGGCAGCCGGCTCAAGGGTATTGTGTACCGACCTTTCAAATCCGCCCCCGATATAGGCACAGTCGGCATAGGCGTACAAATCAAACAGTCGTCCCAAAACATCCACCACCAGAATATTGGAGGTCCATGTGCCGTTCCACGATGACCACAAATGATGGTGAGGCAGCGGGGAAGTCAGGTTTTTGAGGGTATCTTTATCCACCTTATGCGGCACCACGATGTGCGTCCAGTCCTTCTGGTTCAACATTTCTGTAATGAAAGGTAAATCTGATGTGTAGACACTGCCGTATATCATCACGGGCCTTTTTTGAGAACGCAGCACCTCCAGATGCTTAATGCCCACTGCCTTTTTTTGTCTGTCCAAAACGGCACTAACACGGGTATCTCCGGCAGCGATAACATTGGATATACCTGCCTCTTTCAATGCTTTTTCTGTGGCTGAATCCTGGGTAAAGATCATAGCAAAGCCACGCATACACTTTCGGAAAACGGCAGCCCGTGATGTCCATAAATAGGAATCAGGTTTTAGTTTAACCGATAAATAAACCACCGGCACATGGCGTTCTAGGAGTATCCTTAAGTAATTCCACCAAAACTCGTACTTAACACCCATAAAAAGGGAAGGCCGTAAACCTTGGATGACTTGGGTAGCATGGCTGTGGGTGTCGATGGGAAGGTAAATGACGGCATCCGCATGATCTGTGTTTTTGCGCTGCAGGTAACCGGAGGGAGAAAAAAAACTTACTACCAGATAAACGTCTTCATTGTGCCTGCGCACCATTTTCAAAACGGGCAAGCCTTGCTCAAATTCTCCTAAAGAAGCACAATGCATCCACACAATAGGTCTGTCTCCGGCCTCTCTCCTAATGGTAGTAACGTGCTGTAAATGCTGTTTTCGCAGCGCATTCCAGGCCCTGGTTTCCGGGTGCCACCATGCCCTTAAGGATAGTGCGAAAGAGAAAAGGCGCATAGCCTGGTTGTAGAGCCACCACATTAGAAATACTTGATAACGGGCACCGTTGATGCCTTGTACAATGGCAACATCCATACCAGCCTCACACCGTATAACAAGTCGTTTCGGGTGCTTTCGGATGCGGGTAAACCGGTGTCAAAATTAAACTTCCTTACCTGGGTGGTAAAGGCCTCTGTGACGTAGAAACCCAGGTGAAAATGAAGTGCCTTTTTTTCTGAGTGAAGCTGGTAAGCGAGCTCTTGTCGCAGCGCAAAACCTCGTGTGAGTCTGTCCAAACCTGTGCTGTATGGCTTTTCGGCCAAAAAAACACTTCTGGAATCATCGACAAAATGCAATTTATGATAGAGCATGCCTGCTCCTAATGACATTTCAAATCCGCTGTGTTTTGCCGTTGGAAACAAAATGGAAGAGGCCTGAATGCCCACATAAGCGCCCCTCTCGCGAATAAACAAATCGGCGGCTACACCATTGATACCCTGGACAAGTCCATTTTCGTTTCGATAAGGGGCAAAAACATCTTCTTTAATTTTATCGCCAAAAAAATAACTGAAATCAAGGCCAAAGCTGTATTTGCTTTTATGCACCCACTCCATGCCGCTATGGAAACTCAGACTCTGACCAAATCTTTGAGCCAGGTCTCCGCCAGGCCATTCTGCCCCATAACCCAGATTGAGGGTGAGGATATTGAGTTTTACATCCGCACTGTCTTTTTGGGCACCGGCAGATTGGAAGCAAATCAGCAAAACCATCAGGCAAATCATCCTATACATGGCACAAAGATAAAAAACCGGGAGATTAAACCACCCTCCCTTGCCGACAAAGCTGCACATTGTCTTGGCGGCTCTTTGGTTTTTGGGTATCTTTGTCTTCCACAATTCTTGATATGAAAAGGGTATTAATTACCGGGGCAGCCGGTTTTATCGGTTCACACCTCTGCGATAAATTCATCAGTGAGGGCTACCATGTGATAGGTATGGACAACCTCATTACCGGCAATATGCAAAACATAGAGCACCTCTTCCCCTTGTCCAATTTTGAGTTTTATCACCACGATGTTTCCAAATTTGTGCATGTGCCGGGCGATATTCACTACATTTTGCATTTTGCATCACCTGCCAGCCCCATTGACTACCTCAAAATGCCCATCCAGACATTGAAGGTGGGATCACTGGGCACCCACAACCTGCTGGGTCTTGCCCGTGTTAAAAAAGCCCGGGTTTTGATTGCTTCGACATCTGAAGTGTATGGAGATCCATTGGTTCACCCACAGACAGAAGAATATTGGGGCAATGTAAATCCCATCGGCCCCCGGGGTGTTTACGATGAAGCCAAACGTTTCCAGGAGGCGATTACGATGGCCTATCATACCTACCATGGACTAGAAACCAGAATTGTAAGGATATTCAACACCTACGGCCCCCGAATGAGGGTGGAAGACGGCAGGGTATTGCCTGCATTTTTTTATCAGGCCATCAAAGGGTTGGGCTTGACTGTCTTTGGAGATGGCAGCCAGACCCGGTCATTCTGTTATATCGACGACCTGGTGGAAGGCATTTACAGGCTATTGCTCAGCGATTATCACATGCCGGTCAACCTTGGCAATCCGGCCGAAATAACCATCAAGGAGTTTGCCGATGAAATCATGGCCCTGGTCAACAACCCCAAAGCATTTATTTCTTACAATCCGCTTCCGGTTGACGATCCGAAACAAAGGCAGCCGGACATCACCAAAGCCCGCCAAATTTTGGGCTGGGAACCCAAAATAGATCGCCACGAAGGGTTAAAGCGTACCTATGAATATTTCAAAAAAGTAGTAGTATAAATTATGGTAGAAGTTCATTATATAGATGGAGAATATCCTTTGGAAAAAGACCTTCAGGAGGCAGCAGGACACTTTAACAGGGGACAGATTGTGGCCTTTCCTACAGATACAGTGTATGCATTGGGTTGCGCCCTTTACAACAAAGACGGCATTGACCGCATTTTAAAAGCCACGGGAAAAGAGGAGAAAAAAACCAGGTTATCTGTGCTGGTGAAGGATATCAAATCCATTGCCACCTTTGTACTCCCCTACTCCACCCAGGTTTTTCGTGCTTTGAAGGAATACAGTCCGGGTCCGGTAACTTTTATCCTCAATGCCAATAATCACCTGGCCAAATTTTTTAAATCCACCAAAAAAGAGATCGGGGTACGTATACCTTCGCATCCCGTTACTTCGGGCTTTTTGAGATACTGCAATGAGGCCGTGATCTCTACTTCCATCCCTTTACCGGCTGATCTGGATCCGAGGGAAACAGCCGAATACATCCTGGAACATTACAAACACAAGATTGATGTGTTGATCCACAGTGAAGTAGAACCGGCCATAGAATCCACCATCATCGATTGCACGTCTGAGGATATCGTAGTAGTGAGAGAGGGTAAAATCGCAATTCCATAAAACGATGAAGATCTACACCAAAACAGGCGACAAAGGAGAGACTTCCCTATTTGGGGGTAAAAGAATTTCAAAAGACGACCTTAGAATAGAGGCCTATGGAACGGTAGACGAACTCAATACCTTTACCGGGGTTTTGCACGATCTATGCGACAATTCGGAGATTAAACAAGAGCTACAGTCGATTCAAAGTCTGCTCTTTAATCTGGGTTCCGTTCTTGCCTCCGACCCTGAAAAGAACTTTCAATTGCCCGGCATCCTACAAAAGCACATTGATGCGCTGGAAAGTTCCATGGACCGGATGGATGCAAAACTTCCTGAGCTGCGCAATTTCATTCTTCCTTCTGGCCACCCTACGGTGTCGGCTGCTCATGTGTGCAGAACCGTTTGCAGAAGAGCCGAAAGAAGAGTGGTGAGCCTTGCCGGGATGGCATCAGTGGAAGAGATTAATTTGATCTACTTGAATCGTTTGTCGGATTACTTTTTTGTTTTGGCCCGATATCTGGGACACCTCAACGGAGCCGGAGAAATCATCTGGCAATCACAGGCATAACCATGCGATTTTTTGGCTGCACTTCGTACGATGGCACCCATTACCATGGTTGGCAAAAACAGGATACCACCCCTGAAACCATTCAGGCATACATAGAAAAAAGTTTGTCTATCCTGCTGCGCGCACCCATTCAGATTACAGGCTGCGGCCGCACCGATGCAGGGGTTCATGCACGCGGATATTATTTTCACTTCGATCATATTACCACCTTCAATTACAAAGACGTTGTTTACCACGCCAATAAGATTCTTCCGGCAGCCATAACCCTGCACCATATAGTGCCGATGGATACCGAGTTGCATGCCCGCTTTGACGCCAAACGAAGGTCTTACATCTATAAAATAAAATTGGATAAAAATCCTTTTTTACCCTTCCACACAGAATGGCCTTATGAGCTGACACAGGCGGGCTTCGGTTTGCTCAAAGCATTGGCCGAAGAAATCAAAAAAGCCGAAGATTTTACTTCGTTTTGCAAAACCGGTTCCGATGTAGAAAACTGCCGATGTACCATATATGAAAGTTATTGGACCTGGCAACCCAATGAGAACGAACTCTGCTACCACATTACAGCCAATCGGTTTTTACGAGGCATGATCCGACTGCTGACAGGCATGATGCTGAACGTGCTGCGAGGTAAAGTCACAATGGAGCAGGCCAAAGCTGCTTTGCACCATCAGGCTGCCCTCAAAATGGCATGGAGCACGCCACCCAATGGTCTGACATTGCATGCCGTGGACTATGAAAAAGAAGAATTACCGCCTATTACCATGGTTTAATACAACGGAAAGCGGGTCATATACTGGTTTACTTTCTTGCGGATATCACCAATCAATGCATCATTGCCCGGATTGCTGAGTATGGCGTCTATCCATTCAACCGTTTGCAGGCAATCTGATTCTACAAAGCCACGGGTAGTTATGGCTGCTACACCCAAACGAATGCCGGAGGTAACAAAAGCCGTTCTGGAATCAAAAGGCACCATGTTTTTATTGGTAGTGATATCGGCTTTGATCAGGGCATTTTCTGCTTCTTTGCCGTTGAGGTCCGGGTGTTTAGATCTGAGGTCGATCAACATCAAATGGTTGTCTGTACCTCCCGAGATAACCCCATAACCCAAATCGTGAAGGGCCGTTGCCATCACCGAGGCGTTGGATTTGACCTGCTGAATATACGATCGGTACTCCGGTTGAAGCGCTTCCCCAAAAGCCACCGCTTTGGCTGCGATCACGTGTTCCAGCGGACCTCCCTGCATACCCGGGAATACACCGCTGTTGAGGATGGCCGACATCATGATGGGTTCTCCTTTCTTGGTCGTTCTTCCCCAGGGATTTTCAAAATCCTTGTGCATCATGATAATGCCCCCTCTCGGTCCCCTCAGGGTTTTGTGGGTAGTACTGGTAACAATATGACAATGCGGCAATGGATCGTTGAGGGTTTTGGCGGCAATGAGTCCTGCGGGATGGGCAATATCTGCCAGGAGAATGGCTCCTACTTCATCTGCAATGGCCCTGAAACGGGCATAATCCCAATCACGGCTATACGCCGATGCCCCGCAGATGATGAGTTTAGGTTTAACTTCTCTTGCCTTGGCTGCTACCTTATCCATGTCTATCCTGCCGGTTTCCTGTTCGACACCGTAGAAATGGGCTTTGAAAAATAAACCAGAAAAATTGACCGCAGATCCGTGAGAGAGGTGTCCTCCGTGTGAAAGATCAAAGCCAAGAATATCGTCTCCGGGTTGAAGGCAGGCCAAAAACACCGCAGCATTGGCCTGGGCACCGGAATGGGGTTGAACGTTGGCATAACTTGCACCAAATAGCTGACAAAGTCTTTCGATGGCAAGATTTTCAATCTGATCCACTACTTCGCAGCCACCATAGTAACGTTTACCCGGGTATCCCTCGGCGTACTTGTTGGTGAGACAGCTACCCATAGCCTCCAACACAGCCTTGCTGGTGAAATTTTCGGAGGCAATGAGTTCTATGCCCGAACGTTGTCTTTCTTCTTCTCTTTTGATGAGGTCAAATACCACGGCATCCATATATTGCTTTGATCTTGGTTTATGCCGCAAAGGTATAAAAAGCCAACTTATTTACCCACTTTGTCTTAAATTCTGGGAAAGATCAGGTATTGCAGCGGCTTATCAATGAATAAGGCTTCCGAAAGGCCTGTTTGTTTGGAAAAAGGAACAACGTTGCCGTCTCTCTGTAGAAACCGAATGGCAGTTTTGGCTTCCGAATACGCAGTTATCTTCTCCTCGCCTTTTATAACCAGGTATTTTTGATCCTCATCACTCACCTGCAACTGTTCGACTGCCTTGACAGCCTGGGCTTCCAACTCAGGAGTAACGGCACCGATGCCGCCCATCACAACCCTGGACAGTTGGCGATTGACGAGGCCTCGGCACAGATAGCGCAATACGGGGTCGGGGTGATTGGCATTCCTTTTTAAAAGATCCCATACATCGATATCATCCATCACGGAAAACAATTCCATCACATCTGCTTCATCCAGCGTAGCAGCAGCAGGGGTAAGTAAAGTCGAGAGCGCGTGGCCCATGTCCACCTTTTCTCCCGCCTCAAGCAGGAATTTCACCCTTTGTATGGCCTGCTCCAGCATTTTTTCTGCTACCAGGCTGGTCTTGTGCAAATAAACCTGGGCATACATCAAATAACGGGAAACCAGAAACTTTTCGATGGAATGCAGCCCTTTTTCTTCGATCAATAATTCATTGTCTTTGACCTCCAGCATCTTGATGATGCGGTCATAACCTACTACTCCTTCGGCAACCCCGGTATAATAGCTGTCCCTGCTGAGGTAGTCCAGCCGGTCTACATCCAGTTGGGAGGCAATCAGACTGCTCAGGAACTTTTTTTCATACCTGCCTTCAAAAATCTGCATGGCCAGGGCACCCACCTTGCCATAGTTATTCTCTACTTTTTTCAAAAAGGCGAGGGTCAGGGCTTCGTGCGATTTTGGGATGAGCTTACCCTCCAGCGCATGGGAAAAGGGTCCGTGTCCGATATCGTGGTACAGAATGGCCATGGCGGCAGCCTGTCTTTCCTCGTAGGTGATTTCAACGCCTTTGGAAACCAGGGTATCCAAAGCCCGGTACAATAAATGTGTAGCACCCAATGCGTGTTGAAATCTAGGATGTGTGGCACCCGCATAAACATAATCGCTAAGCCCCATCTGCCGGATCCGACGCAGCCGCTGAAAATGGGCCTGGTCAATCAATTCGTATACAACTTCGTCTTTGAAGTCCACCAAACCATAAATCGGATCGTTGAATAATTTTTTTTTGCCCATAATAATTAGTTCGCGTTCAAAATCCCTGCAAATTTGGGAATATTTGATGATAAGGTGCGATTTAATTTTGACCGGGAGTTCGCAAGGCACACGGTTGAATGCAGGATGATGTCCATTTGGAATGGATAGTGGACTTAGGTTTTGTCACCCTTGTGGTTGTAGCTTACCTTCGATGCCTTTCACCACAGCTGTGCCATGATTTTCTGGCTCCGATGGCTGTACAACAGTTTACAGTGGTCGGATGCTCCGTTCCCTGTTGCCCGATACCCGTATTTAACACTTTGTTAGAACTTTAACCATACTTTACAGGTTATAACATCGTTAAGTTTACAAACCACCAATCACATATGGCTGATCCTATTAGAATTTTATGGGCAGACGACGAGATCGAACTGCTTAAACCACAGCTCTTTTTTTTGGAAAAAAAAGGGTATGATGTTATCACTGTTTCCAATGGCTACGATGCCCTGGAGACCATGAATACGGATAAGACCATCGATGTGGTATTTCTGGATGAGACCATGCCGGGCTTGTCGGGGCTTGAGACACTGGCCAGGGTAAAGGCATTGCAGCCGGGCATTCCGGTGGTAATGATTACCAAAAATGAGGCTGAAAACCTGATGGAAGAAGCCATCGGCAGTCAGATCGACGATTATCTGATCAAGCCCGTAAATCCCAACCAGATCCTGTTGACGCTGAAAAAACTGATCGACAACAAAAGATTGATTTCGGAGAAAACAGCTACCGATTACCAGCAGGAATTCAGATCGATCCTCATGGACATCAACAGTGGACCTGGAGAAAAAGAGTGGGTGGAGATCTATAAAAAAATCATCGCCTGGGAAATACGCATCGACGACAACAACCTTCAGGAAATGAAGGAAATTCTGGACATGCAGAAGAAGGAAGCCAATAAAGAGTTTTCCAAATTCATCATGTCCAATTATGTCAATTGGGTAAAACAAAATAAAGGTCCGCTTCGCAGTCCCGACATCATGAAACATTTCGTTTTTCCGGCCCTAAACGAGGACAAGCCGGTGGTGTTTTTGTTGCTGGACAATCTGAGGTTTGACCAGTGGAAGGTGATTGAGCCCATTATCACAGAGCTTTACCGGGTAGAATCAGAAGATTATTTTTTCAGCATTTTGCCTACCAGTACCCAGTATAGCCGCAATTCTATTTTTGCCGGACTCATGCCGCGGGAAATTGAGAAAAAATATCCCGACTGGTGGCTCAACGACAACGAAGAAGGGGGCAAAAACCTCAAAGAGGACGAATTGCTTTCTGAGCAGGTGAAGCGGTGGGTGCGCAAGGACGTAAAGGTTGATTATACCAAGGTAACCAATACCACCAACTCCAAAAACCTCACAGACAACGTACTCAATTTTACACAGAATCACCTTACGGCCATTGTGTACAATTTTATCGATGCCCTTTCGCACTCGAGAACGGAGATGGAAGTGATTAAGGAACTGGCTTCAGACGAAAAAGCCTATCGCTCACTTACCAAATCTTGGTTTCTCAATTCACAGCTGTGGTCGGCCTTGCAGAAGTTGGCAGAAAAAGACATCATCTTGTTTATCACCACTGACCACGGTACCATAAGGGTCAACAATCCCGTAAAAGTAGTGGGCGACAAAGAAACAACTACCAACCTGCGGTATAAAGTGGGTAAAAACCTCAGTTACGACAGAAAAGAGGTACTGGAAATAAAGGATCCGCACGAAGTAGGTCTGCCCAAACCCAATGTCAGTTCAACCTTTATTTTCTGCAGGGAAAACAACTTTTTCCTATACCCCAACAATTACAATTACTTCCACAATTTTTACAAAGATACCTTCCAACACGGCGGTATTTCTATGGAAGAGATCATTTGTCCGTTTGTGAAATTATATCCCAAAAATAAAAAGTAGAGAAGGAGGCACAAGTCAGTAAATACCGGCTTGATAGCGTAATGTAGCATTTAAATTGTTAGGTTTAGGATTATCAAAATCCTGTATTATGACGGCGTTTCGTTATTTCTTATTCACCTGTGGATTGCCAATGAAAGAGATCCTTCTGCCAAATTTGGTAGCTTCTTTCATCACCATGGTATTCCATTTAAAGATGCCAAAATCCAGGGATTTGATTTCCTTGACATCCTCTTTGTGATATCGGTATGTCTTAAAGTAATTGGTCACATAGTAAAAATTATCATCGGCTTCCACGCGTTTGAGGTCGACGATGGTAAACCACATGAGACCTACAAATAAGACGTAGCAGGAAGTGAGGATGAGTTTTGATATGGGCGCGGTAAGCAAGGGCATGTCTCCTTCATCAGACAGATAGGATGCCATGACCAGCATGCCAAAAAAGGTCACATAAAATACGGGCAGGAAAATTTTCCAAAACAAAGTATGGTTAGACGAAAGTCTGTACATCGGTTATGCTTGAGGGTTTTGTTCAGTGGGTTCCGGCAGGTTTTCCGGTTCGTCGAGTGCCAGTGCATCCTTTTTCTCAATGGATCTTACCACCAT
>CALJKQ010000121.1 GCA_937973565.1 uncultured Saprospiraceae bacterium
TTTTGAACAGGTTCGGTTGCTCTCCTTGCTCGCGTACCGGGTTTTCCCGAAGGGATCGAGCTCCGGATCTGGCCTACCGAACATTCTGGTTTGACGGCTCCCGGGCGCGGCTGCATGCGCCTTACATTAGTTCTACGGGTCCCCCCGGTCTCGTGGACGCCTATCGAAAGACTAGATCTACATGGCTACCGGCACCGTAAAATGGTTCAACGAGCAAAAAGGCTTCGGCTTCATCCAGCCTGAAGCTGGCGGCGCAGATGTCCAATTTTTGATCTGAAAATGTTGCATTCAGCTCACAAAGAGATTTGTTGGGATAAATTGAATAACCATCAATGGTAGGTACGCCTGTTTCCTGGTAATCAGGGTAGCCATTGTTGTTGGTATCCCACTCAGGAATATCGTCGCACTCCAGGGCAGGAGCTTCAACATCATCTCTGTTGAGTGGAAACTCAAGTTCATCAAAATCTACTCTGTAATAGAATATTTGTCTGATACAAAGGGCAGATTTGTTGCCGCTTTTGTCAGTTGCCTGATAAGTGAGGGTTCTCACTGCAGACCAGTCATCATCACAACCCTGATCATCCAGTACATCGGAAATCAGTTTTACCACCGGATTTCCACCACAGTTGTCTGAGGCAGTAGGCAGTGGGAATGTTTGGTTGTCGTAACAACTGATGGTCAAGTCATCAGGACAATTGATCACAGGGGCAAGTTTGTCCTCCACCTTGATCGTTCCCCAACATGAGTTAAGACCCAAACTTACTTTTACGGTAAGGGTCATACCTATGTGGGTTCCTGTTACAAACGGTGTACCTGCAATCGGAAGGCCATTGGCACCCAAAACAGTCACCTGATATGTACAGGAGGGGTCAGTACCTTGTCCTTCAAGCATCATGTCTGGAGTCACCTCCACTCTACAATCATCGTCAAGTGATACTTGCACCAAATTGTTACATGCTAATGGACAAGACTGTGCGTTAGCGTTTCTTCCAAATGCCAGGAACATCAGGAAGAAAAAACACGTCGAGACCAGTCGGCCTGAAAGTGTTTTGTAGTCATGTGTAAAATTCTCCAGTTTCATGAGATTTAATCGGTTTTTAGTTTGCAACATAGTTTAAACATTACTCAATAATATTTATTCAGTAAGATTAAGAACTTGTTAAGCTTTTGTTGTGTATGGATGGTTTGAGTAAGTCGGGGGAACGACTGTGGTTACTTAAACCAGTTCATTTTCTATGGCATATTTTATCAGCGTCATGGTACTCCTCATACCTAATTTTCGCATGATATTTTTTTTGTGGACACCTACTGTCTGATGGCTGATAAACAGCTGGTCTCCTATCTCGTCATTGGTTTTGGCCTGGATGATCAATCTCAGAATTTCCAACTCTCTTTTGGTGAGTTTTTGTTTGATCTGAAATCTGTCTTCATTCATGACCCTTCGCGATGAAGAGGCAAATTCTCTTTTGTAAAGTGTAGCGGGAGGAGTGACATAAACGCCGGAACCTAAAAAAGTTTTTCCCTGCATGATGTCTATGATACAATTGCCGAATTCAGAATAATCTGCTGTCTTTAGAATGTATCCGTCAGCTCCCTTTTTCATGGCATCTTTCACAAATTTGTATTCCGCATAAGATGAAAGAACCATGATCTTTTGTTCCGGAAAACCATCTTTCAAAGTGGCAATAAAATCAATGCCATCCGAATCTTCCAGATTGAGGTCAACCACTATGATGTCAGCTCCACCATTATAGTCTTCCAAAAAATATTTCGTTACACTGTACTGCCCTGCAATCTTTATTACAGGGTATTTTATTTTATCAGCTAAGGCCATTATTCCCTGAACAAACATCTTTTGTCGGTCAATGAATATTACCTTCACTGGTTGCATATAAGTTGGTCGCTTTTATGTTTACACATTATCAAAACAAAATGTATGCCAAACTCTTTAAAATTATACTTCATAGATGTATTTACTTTCCATAAGTATCTCATTATCAGCAGAATTTATAGCACATAAAAATCCTTTACGCACGCCAAAATAACCTACATTTCCTTTTTTATCCATGGCGATTAAGCCTACCTGGTAAGCTTCAACTGCCTTTTTGTTTTTCTCAATTATTCTTTTGATCGCCTTTTCACAAGCCTTCTGAGGATGCATGCCCTGCCTTATAAATTCTACCACCAAAAAAGCCGAAAGAGCCCTCAAAACGTATTCTCCATGCCCGGTGCCAACACAAGCACCAAAATCATTGTCTACAAATAAGCCGGCTCCGATGACAGGGGAATCCCCTACTCTTCCTTCCATTTTATAGGCCATACCACTGGTAGAACAACCACCAGCCATTATTCCTTTGGTATCCATGGCAAGCATTCCAATGGTATCATGGCGCTCTATGTTGATAATCGGTTCATATCGGGAAGTCTTTTTCCATTCTTCGTATTCCCGTCTGCTTTCTTCTGTGAGCAAGTCCTCTTCAGGGAAGCCCATTTCTTTGGCAAATTTTTCAGCTCCATCGCCCGATAGCATAACATGGGGAGTCTTTTCCATGACCATCCTGGCCAGGACAATAGGATGTTTGACTCTTTGGACATAGGTGACACTGCCTGCTTTTCCTTCAGCATTCATAATACAGGCATCCAAGGTGACCCTTCCGGATCTGTCTGGCCTGCCTCCATAACCTACGGATCTGTCTTTGGGGTCTGCTTCCGCAATTTTAATGCCTTCAACAACAGCATCTAAAGACGACGAACCTTGTCTGAGGGCTTTCATGGCGGCCAGATTGGCTTTGCGATTATCCCAGGTGCTGATAACCAGAGGCAAAGAATATCTGCTTCCGGGCTTAAAACTGCCCAAAGTAAGCGTCAACCCTGCACCCGCCCCCAATGTCATAAAACTTCTCCTGTTCATGTTGTTTCGCAACTTCGCTGATTGTCGTCAAAAAAATTAACTTTGATTCTCAAAAAAGAGAAATCACAACCGTTCCTTTGGCCTTTTGTTTTTGAAATGATCTACAACGTAATATATAAAACATTGATTTTCATTGCAAAATTTATTCCAATGGAATACAATGGATATATACACAAATTCTGTACCTATCTTTTAAAAGAGGTATTTTCCTATCGCAAAAAGGTGATCAACGAAAATCTCAATTCCACCCTATTGATGGCCAAACCTGATAAATCCCAGTGGTTAATCGGGGATTATTATAAAAATCTGAGCGCCTATATCCTTGAAACCATTCAGCTTTTTTCCAAAGACATTCAATGGTTCCAAAACAGAATTCATTATGAGGGTATCGAAGAAATGCGTGAATGCCTGACCAGAAGCAGTGTTATTGTAGCCGGGAGTCACATGGGAAATTGGGAATGGTCTGCTGTACTTTTTCCTTTCTTTACCCAAATGCCTGCATTTGCTGTTTATAAACCTCTTTCCAATAAAAAACTGGATGGTCCTGTAAAAGCATCCCGTTCGCGATTTGGTTTGGGTCTGCTTAATATGAAAGAGGTAGTGAGGTTTATAAATAAAAAACACCAGCCTGCTGTCTTTTTTTTCATTGCAGACCAAAGTCCGGCCGATATTAATTCCGGTAGCTGGCACTCATTTTTGGGAAAAGACACGCTGTTTTACAATGGCCCACAGTTGATTTCTGAAAAGTTCCATCTCCCCGTATTTATGCAGACCATTAGCCGGTTGGATGGCAATGCCTATAAGGTTGTATTTCATAGGCTGGATGCAGACCATATAACATCTGACTTTGTAAAAAATCTTGAACTGGATATTTATAAACATCCTGAAGCATGGCTTTGGTCCCACAGAAGATGGAAACATAAAAAAATGTCATTGCAAAAATGATTTGCCCATTATAACGTTTAGCAGATAATGGTCTTACGTCTACATCTTTACATTTTGGCAATCCTGTTGTTTTGCATTGAAAAAGTGCATTCACAAAACCAGGATAACCGGAGGTCCAAAACCATCTCTGTAAAAGACTGCACAATTGAAGTCGACGGAGCCTATGTATTACCAGGTTCAGTTGTTGTAAAAAATACAGAAACAAAGCAATTACCCATCGATTTCAAAATTGTCTCTTTTGAGCCTTTTGTAATTGAACTTACTGATTGCAATGCATGGAAAAACAGAACCATCTCCATCACCTACCGCAAACTTGACCTTCCCACATCTCTTGAATTTAAGGTAATAGATTCTTTGCATACAACCACAAAACCGGGTGAGACCTACATAGCCTATGACTTGAGGAAAAACGAATTCCTCAACAAAGATCCAGGCCTGTTCGGAAATGGGCTTGACTACACCGGAAGTTTTACCCGGGGCTTTGCACTGGGAAATGCGCAAAGCCTTACCTTGGATTCCAGGTTTGACCTGCAGCTCAATGGAGAAATAGGAAATGGCATTAAGATTCAGGCTGCCATTACAGATGACAATATACCGATTCAACCGGAAGGCAATACCCAGGTGCTTCAGGAATTTGACCGCATTTATATTGCACTGCAAAAGGACAGGACACAGGTTCAGGCAGGAGATTATGTCATTCAGCGTCCTCAATCCTGGTTCATCAATTACTTTAAAAAGATCAAAGGACTAGGTGTACAAACCGAACAAAATTTTGGCAAGGCAGGTCACCGCTCTGAGGTAAACATTGCAAGTTCCAGGGGTAAATTTGCAAGGCAGACGCTGGTGATAGCAGAAGGCAATCAAGGTCCTTATAAACTTACCGGCAACAACAATGAAAGATTCTTAATCGTTTTATCCGGGACAGAAAAGATCTATTTCAATGGAGAGTTGCTCACAAGGGGGCAAGATCATGATTATATCATCGATTACAATCTTGCCCAGATAACCTTCTCCCCTACCCGATTGGTAGCCAGAGAATCCAGGATCATTGTTGAATACGAATATACCGACCAAAACTATTACCGAACCCTTTATGCTGCCAATTCATACTGGAACATCAAAAACAGCCATGTTAAGTTCTTTTTTTATTCAGAACAGGACAGTAAAAAAACAACATCACAAATAGAACTGGACTCTGCCTCCATTGAGACACTGGAAGTGGGAGGAGACAACGCAGATCGTTACAATGTAAGTCAGTTGCAATTGGCTGATCCCAATGATGCCACCAGCGTAACTTACAGAATTGTAAACAACCCAAACTTTCCATCCGATCCCAACCCTACCATTCTTGAATATTCAATAGATCCCAACGAATTGCTATACACGTCATCTTTCACCGAAGTGGGTTCAGGTAAAGGATCCTATGTCATCGATACCGATGTGGGAGCAAACGGCAGGGTTTATAAATTTGTGGGAATGGGAAAAGGCAACTATGATGCAGTGAGAAGGTTGGTAGCACCTGAGAAAAAGCAAATGATGGGCTTGGCTTACAGCACGGCTCTGGGAAAAAAACACTCAACGGGTATAGAATTGACCTTAAGTCAGCTGGATAAAAACCTGTTTTCACCCATTGATGATGGAGACAATACCGGGTGGGCGGGATACATGTTTTTAAAAGGCCAGAAGTTTTTGAGAGGAAAAACAGACTCCCTGAATCTAGGATACGAAATTAGTCACGAACACACCAATTCCTCCTTCAGGCCCTTGAATCAGTACAGACAGGCGGAGTTTTTCAGAGACTGGAATTACACTCCTATTGTATCACAGAGAGAAGATATCTTCAGGGCCGGTATCAACTTACTGCACAAAAACAACAATCGAGTTGTATTGGGATTTCAGCGGCTTGAAACAGGGGGGGGATTTGTGGGAAACCAATATAAAAGTGACTTTTATCTAAAATACAAACGACTTCAAATTTCAGGAAAACCCTCTGTAACACAGACCTTATCTTCCACTTCACAAGCCGCATTTGTAAGGCCAAATTTTAGAATCATACAGGGTTTGCCATTTCTGAACGCAGTTAATATCGGTATAGACTATGAAGGTGAAAACAACCTGATAGATTCTCTGGCTACAAGCACAATTTCTTCCCATTCCTTTGCTTTCAATCACCTGAAAACCTTTTTGGAATGGTCCATAGGAGGGGGCAATCAAATTAAGTTTTCATACAACAAAAGGACAGACAAGCTGGCAGGAAAAACAGACCTGGAAAAGATTACAAACATTACAGAATATGAGTCCTGGCTGGGCTTGAATGCGAGTAAATATTTCAACCTCAATGCGTCCTTAAAAGTGAGAGACTTCAAAGCTCTCAATCCTGTACTGCGACCTCAGGATAAATCAAAGCTATCAACCTTGGGAAACATTGATATCAACGCCAAAATATTAAAAAATGTAATCACACTGGCTTCCAATTATCAGGTGAGCTCCGGTCAGGAGCCCAAACTTGAGTACGTGTACCAAAAAGTTGAAAACCTGAGAGGAGAATATGTTTATGTTGGGCCCGACACTGCAAAAGTGAAAAACATCAACGATTTTCGCTACGACCCCGGTAACCCCTTAGCCGAATATACCAGATTTGTGGTGCCCAACAATGAGTTTACAACCACCAACAATACAGCCATTCAGTCCAGTGTTCGTTTTGACCCAGTGAGATGGTGGAGTCAGGGTGCTATACCGCGGGAAAAATGGAAGAAATTATTATCGAAATTCTCCGCATTGAACACTCTTCGCCTTCAGGGTAAAACACTTTCATCTGTACAAAGTTATTCACCCTTCTCACTTTCTACCGCAGACAGCAGTCTGGTAAATTATCAGAACAACACTATCACGGCTTTTAATTTTAACAAAGGAAATCCCAATTATGATCTGAGTTACACCATCAGAAGATCAGACACAAAATCCAATCAGGTAAACGGATTTGAAGCCAGAAATGTGAAGGAAGATGAAAGCAGGGCCCGCGTAAAAATATTTAGAAATACAGACTTCATTTTGCTCTACACGCAGGGAGTCAAAGTATTCGATAACCGATTGTTTGCGGACAGGAATTACCTGATAGAATTTACCAGGATTGAAGCAGAATTAAATCTCAGGCCCTCCACTCAATTCAGGTTTTCGCTGCGGTACAAACAATCCAGGTTAGCTCAGCAAATCAACCAGCTGGAAAATGCCCGAAAAAAGGAGTACAATACCGAATGCAATTACCGACATTCTGGCAATACTTCACTGGATCTGTCATTTTCATTTGTTGACGTACAATACAATGGCGCCAAAGGTTCATTTGTTGAATACGATCTGCTGGAAGGGCTCAAAGGCGGAAAAAACTTTTTATGGTCGTTGGGTTTTACGAAAAGAGTATCAAAGGTTATTGACTTGATACTCAGCTACGAAGGCAGAAAAACAGGGAGCAACGATGCCTTGCATGTAGCAAGGATGCAGGCAAAAGCAACGTTTTAACTGAATTCTCACAAAAGTCCCCATTATTAAATGCCCTATTGTCGGGAAGGCAGCCAAATCCATCAAAATAGTCGCCATTAGCACATCTTTTAGCAAGAATTTCTACCCAAATAGCGCTATTTTTGTCAAAAATAATCAATATAAAATGAGGTATACTTTTATTTTCTTTGCTGTAGTATTTGTTTTAGGAAATACTGCAGCCCAAGGTCTTTGGAAAAAAGTAAATCGGTTTTCTTCCAATGACAGAAAAGAAACGGCCATAAATTATTTGCCCAGCGCTTTTGCGTCATTTGAATTGGATTGGGATGGACTCAACAGAGAAGCTGCCAATGTTCCATTTGAACGTTCAGGTATGGGTACCACCGACATACAACTTCCTTTTCCCGATGGTTCAACCCAGGTATTTGAAATGGTAAATTCTCCGGTAATGGAATCCGGACTGGCTCAAAAATATCCATCTATTCGATCATTTAAGGCATGGACCCGCGATAAAAGATATGTTGCCAGATTTGATCTGAGCCCTGCAGGCTTTCATGCTTCTATCAGAGGACCCGAAGGAGAAATTTACATCGATCCATTTTACAAAAATGACAATACCTCCTATATTGCTTATTATATCCACGATCATACAGAGCCCAATGATATCGTGCCTGCCTGTGGCACTCTTCACAACGAAGATGAACACAGGCCCAAAGGCAGTACAGTGGCATCAAGAACATCGCTCATTAATCTTCACGAATTCAAGCTGGCTCTGGCCTGCACAGGTGAATGGGGCAAGGTAAGAGGTACCGTAGAGCTTTGTCTGGCAGACATGGTAACTTCTGTGAACAGAATCAATCAAATCTATGAAAACGAATTTGCATCGAGGTTGATTCTGATAAATGACAATGACAAACTCATTCAATTGGATCCTGTCACCGATCCATACACCAAAGCCAATGAAGGAAGGTCTATATTGGGACAAAATACGGAAGTCATCAACAACATTTTGGGCAATCCTAATGTCTATGATTTGGGCCATGTATACACCCTGGGCTGCACCGATGTGGGAGGTGTCGCCTTCCTGACAAGTCTTTGTAACCCATCCAACAAAGGCGGTGGTGTTACATGCCACTATGCCAGTTTGCTGGTGATTACCGTTCAGGTAACATCTCACGAGATGGGTCACCAGTTGGGGGCACAACACACCTTTAACAACTGTGGAGACAACGAAAGTTTCGACAATGGATTTGAACCGGGATCCGGCAGCACCATCATGTCTTATGGAGGATTGTGCGGACAACAAAATGTACAGGGTAACAACGATGATTACTACCACAATGCTTCGCTGGTACAAATTTATGACCATTCGCGATTTGAGAGCGGAGGAGCCTATGGTTGTTCTGATAAATTTGAGACAGGCAATCATTTACCGGAAGTATTTATTGATGTTCCCACTGGCTTGTATATTCCAACTGGGACACCGTTTGTACTGGATGGTCATGGCTTAGACGAAGACAATGACGCACTCACTTATTGCTGGGAGCAAAAGGATGCAGCAGGTGCCCGTTGTGATCTGGGTCAGCCAACAGGATCGTGCCCATCTTTCAGGACATTTCCTCCAACCGACAAATCTTATAGAATTGTGCCCAGCGCATCCAGAATATTGGGTAATCAAGCTTCTTCCACAGAAGTATTGCCAACCTATGCCAGGGAAATAAATTTTGCATTGACCATACGCGACAACAATCCCAATGGCGGTATGGCAGTTTGGACACAAACCAAATTCAATGTGGATGGCAATTCAGGGCCCTTCCAGGTAGTGAGTCCCAACCTGGGTGAACAATATAAAGCAGGCGAAGTCATCAATGTTACCTGGAATGTGAGTAACACGGACAAAGCCCCCGTCAATTGTCAATATGTTGACATTTATTTATCAAAAGCCAACGCATTGCACGTTAGCGACCCCAACCTGACATTGCTGGCAGGAAGGGTGCCCAACACAGGCAGTGCCATGGTACAAATACCCAATGTTACCGGTTCGGATGCCAGAATTCTCATCAAAGCCCAAAACAACATCTTCTTTGATGTGAGTAATTACCGTTTCACCATCAACCAGGCGACAGAACCAACAGCCTACTACAAAGTGGACAAGTATTTTGAAAAACTATGTTTACCGGCAACTGCAAAAATCAATGTTGAAAGTGCCGCCATTGCAGGGTATACAGGACAGATCACTTTTGGTGTGGCTTCTATGCCCGATGGAGTTAATTTCAAAGCAGCCAAATCCAGCATCACAGCAGGAGATGTCAACAGCTTAGAATTTGAGATTCCCAACAGTGTAAACAGTGGCAATTACGACATCCTGTATTTTGCAGTTACAGACAACAATGATACGCTATGGCGCAAGTTTGAAATAGAAGTAACCTCTACCGATTTCTCTTCACTGGCTTCACTTACCCCTGAAAATGGGGAAAAGGACGCCGAGCTGCCAACTTTCACATGGAAAAAAAGTCCTAACGCCACAGCCTATGTCATTGAGGTATCAAAAGATCCCACATTCGCAACCAAGGAATTCAGTGAAGAAAGAGTGGATACTTTTTACAAGCATTTCAAAACCTTTGATAAAAAATCTATTTATTACTGGAGAGTAAAAGCCTTGAATGCTTGTAAATCCGGAGAATGGACCTCCCTCAAGGTATTTGGCACGCTGGTAGCTGATTGCAAAAATTATGTTGCTACCGGCTTACCACTCAACATCTCTGCCTCAGGCGTACCTACCATTCAATCCAAGATCAATGTGCCAACCGGAAAAAATATTTCTGATGTCAATGTTTCAAAATTGAAGATCAACCACAACAATTTCAAGGATCTCACAGGTACCTTGGTCTCTCCTGTGGGCACCCGGGTTATTCTTTGGGAAGGCATCTGTGAAAAACAACTGAATATAGAAGTACTCATCGATGACCAGGCACCCCTTCCCTTCTCTTGCTCCAATACCGCAACCGGCCAATATAAACCGAAAGAAAAATTGGAGGGATTCAATGGTCAGGATGCAACCGGAGTTTGGATACTGGAAATTAAAGATTCAAAATCAGGCAATGGCGGCAAGCTGGATGGATTTGAAATGGAAATTTGTGCTTCTGTAACCGTTGAAAATCCTTATCAGGTAAATGACGTACTTCTGGAAATGGGTCCCGGCGAGGTGCCCACCATCTCCAGAAACTATCTTGCGGTAGAAGACAAAAACAATTCCGCAGACCAATTGACCTATGTAGTTGTGAGTATGCCCAATTATGGAAACCTTCTTTTGAACAACAGTCCATTGAATGTAGGGGCTACCTTTACACAGGCAGATATCAACAACAACAAATTGTCATACGCTTATACAGCAGGTGGCAATACATTTCCTTTGGATGAAAACTTCCACTACCTGGTTCAGGATCCTGAAGGCGGGTGGCTGGGCATCAACCAGTTTAACATCAGAATCAATTCATCTGTTGCAACTCAAGATGTTGCTTTGGCTAGTGGACTTGAATTGTACCCCAATCCGGCCAGTCAGCAACTTGCTGTAGTATTGGATGAAAGCCTCACTTCCTTTAGTAAGTATAAAGTTTCCACCATTACCGGATTGAAAGTCCTGGAAGGATCCATCATCGGCCTTAATGCGATGATTGATGTTAGTCAAATGGCCCCCGGGGTTTATATGTTTACCATCACCAATGGTCAAAGGCAGGTGAGTAAAAAATTGATTGTTCAACATTGATGACATATCAAATGAAAAAAGGCCGTCAAAATTGACGGCCTTTTTTTTTGCACCTTATTGTTTATGCCTATTCTTTGCTGACGATCAATTTGATGGTTTGTTCTCCACTACGAACAAAATAAAGACCGGCTGCCCACTGAAGGGTTGAGATAAAATCATTGTGTATATGATCCTGTTTGTAAACGACCTGACCCATTGTATTCATCACCGTAATTGTATTATCAGAAGGATATAAAATTCTGAAGCCCTGGTTAGCAGGATTGGGAGAAACTAAAAAGGCATCTGCATCCACCTCATCTTCCACTGCAGTAGGGGAATTATTGGCATTAAAAGTATGGTTGCCCTGAACGAAACTGCCGGTACCATTGGGAATTCTGGCGATGGATAGGTTTTCGGTAGCATTGCTATAAGTAATGGAATCCACAATTGCACCGTTTTTGTCCGATAAAAACAACGTTTCTCCACTCGCCGACAATTTAAAATTGGTATGCAAAGTCCCTTCTTCCTGGTCTTCGTCACACCAAAAAATCAGATAGCCATGAGAAGGAATAGTAGTGCCCTGTGGTATTTGCCATTTTTTAATATTAGACGGATTGTCGCTTATATAAAAACCACTGAGATCGAAGGAAGTATTGGATTTGTTATAGAGTTCGATCCAATCTTCAAATTGGTTGTTTTCATCTTTTGGGCCACTGGTGTTGGAAGCCATAAATTCATTGATAACCACTTCTGAAACAGAACTAAGTTCAGATGCCACCTGGTAAACCATTACATCATGTTCAGCACCCTTTGGATAAAAGCTCAATGTTCCTGCAGTATTGGCCGTAGCTGCCTGCAAATAAAAACGGATATAGGTTCCCGCTTCGTAGCCGGGTATAATACCTGTATATATACCATCTCCGGCAACTTGATCACCGCCGCTGCCATCGTCCTTCATAGCCAAAGATTGATACATACCATCCAGACCAAGCCCATAGTAAAGATAGGCAGATGCAACACCTGAGGCATGCTGGATGTGGGCAGTAACCGTGACTGTCTGCATAGGTAATGGATTCACCCAGGCTGCCGAAGTGGCAAAAACCACATTGCTGATTTCAGGGCCTGTAAGTTTTACCTCTGCATTGTTAAGCAGGTTGGTCTTTCTGTTTTTAATGAAGTTTTTCAAAACACTCAATTCTGAGTTGAATTGTGCATAGGTTGTTCGTTTCTTGGGATCGGCTTGCACGGCAGCATCAATCAGAGTCGCATATTTATCAATGAGTGCTGATGAAGTGGTCTCATCAAAATACTCGTCCATGAGCACTCTCAAATGAGCAAGGTAACGCTGTCTGAGGTGGGTGTTTTTCAGCAGCCTGTTCATCAGTGGATAGTTTACTTTCGCTTCGTTGTAAAATGGGCTCCAGTTTACATTTTGATTTTTCATAACACTGTTGCCATCATAATCATATGTTGTAATCCGTCCGGTCTCTGCATCCTTATACAAATAATAATCCATTTTTCCTTTGAAGATGTAACTATCATCGTCTGAAAAAAGTACCTCACCGGCAAGGTGCCACAAAATTTTATCCAGGTCAAAATAAGGTGCCAGGGTAGTAGTTAAACCCTCTATATCGGCCTGATTGAGCACCATACAGGCTTCTATGAGTTCGTCCCATGCATAGGCACTATCTGTGCTTTTAAGAGTATAGTATTTTTGATAAAGGGTTGTGTCTTCACCCAGGTAATTGAGGGCAGCAGTGCCATCTCCCCATTGAGCTCCACCCCCACCTCCGGGTCCTCCTCCAAAAGTACTGGTGGGTGAGTCGGCTCTAAAATTGGATCCATCATTGCTCAGCCACCATTCTTCCAGGAAATCCTTGTTCAATTGCTGAACATTCTGATAAACACCCCAGTCCTGGTCATTGATGAATAACCTTACAAAATTGGCTTTAGCTGCCGGGGCATGATTCCTGAGGTTGTGATAATAAAATACTTCCCGCATGAAAGAAGCATCTTCAAAAGAATTGTTGAGGTTGAGGGTTTTATAACCTCCCAATTGCTGGTCTTCACGTACAAAATCCATCGTAATGTTAAACGATTTCTTCTGGCTGCTTCCACCCATGCCGTACGAGGTTTGTCCTTTGAACCTTACCCCAATACTGTCAAATGTTTCACCATCGTATTGAAGTGAGGCCAGCAAATCTGTTCTGGAATTGTAATTTTGAGTGAGTAAGGTCCAGTAATTGGCTTGTTTGAAGTACAACCTGATTTCCTGCAAACGGGACTCGTCATACAGACCTTCATCGGTTGTACCCCCTGCTCTCAACGAATGTTCATTGAGATCCAGCGTCCACTGCGATGGCAATTTTTGGCTCTGTATCTCTGAGGTTATCAACAGCGAAAATATGGAACCCAATAGAAGCTTTACAAAACTCATACCTTTTATTTTAATTAAAGATACGAGATTTACTACATTTTGTACTCTGCCTTTGTGAGACTTTGCAGTATCACCCGCTACATTTTAGCGGACGTTGAGCAGACCTGTAAGTTCCTTGACTTCTTTCATGGTCTCCCTGGCCCTGCCCCGGATGACTTCTGAAGAAGCCTTGATCTGATCTTTGATTGTTTTTTTATCTTCGTTGAGTGCCGCCTTTTTCTCTTTAAAAGGCTGAAGCAGATCTACAATTACATTAGCCGTTTCTTCCTTGAGAACAGAGTATTTTAAACTGCCATTTTTGTAATCATCCATCAATGAATTGTAAACCGCTTGTGCGCCACTGGCTTTGATCATTTCAAACAGGTTGGCTACACCTTCGCTCATCACATCACTGGCTTCTCCTGTATCGGTTACCGCCGATTTGATTTGTTTTCTGATGGTCGTCTCTTCAGCAAAAAGAGAGATGTAGTGTTTTTCTCCTGCCGATTTGCTCATCTTGCGCGAAGGATCTGCAGTAGAACGGATTTTGGGGGTCTCGGTGTACAATGCCTCCGGCAGTCTGAAATATTCCTTTTTAACGGTATTGTTGAACCTTTGGGCAATGTCGCGTGAAAGTTCCAGGTGCTGTTCCTGATCTTTACCCACAGGTACGTAATCCGCTCTGTAAATCAGAATATCGGCAGCCTGAAGAACAGGGTAATCTAAAAGACCCACAGAAATAAAATCATCTTTCGACATCTCATTGAGCTGGTTGCTTTTGTCTTTAAATTGGGTCATGCGTGTAAGCTGGCCATAAGAACAAAAACAATTGAAGATCCAGTTGAGCTCGGTATGCTCCGGTACCAAAGACTGAACAAATAAATTCTCTGCCTTCACACCTACAGCTATCAAATTGGTAATCAGCTCCCAGGTATTACTCCTGAGTTTTACAGGGTCATAGGGCATGGTCATTGCATGATAATCTACCACACCATAAATGCAGGTATATTGTTCCTGAAGTCTTACCCAATTGGCCACCGCTCCAAAATAATTTCCCAAATGTATATCTCCGGTGGGCTGAATGGCTGATAATACCGTTTTCATCTTTGATCTTTTTGAAGTGCAAAATTACACTGTATATGTTTTTTTATTTTTCAAAAGGGTATTTAAAAAAAAAGTCCCGGTTTACACCGGGACTTCTCTTAGCTAAGTTTATACTATATCTTGTCGTATAGTTCTTAGTCTGTTTCTGATTACTGCTGAGCAGGAGCTGCTTCTGCAGGAGCTGCTGTAGTGTCAGCAGCTGGAGCCTCAGCTGGTGCTGCTTCTGGAGCTGGTGCTGCTTCAACTGGTGCTTCAGCTGGAGTTTCAGCAGCTTGGTTTCTACAAGAAGTTGCGATAGCCATAGCAGCTACGAAAAATACAAAAAGAACTTTTTTCATTTTGAAAATATTTTTTAGTTAATACAATTATAACGCAAAGATATACGACGGGTATCAATCATTTACTATCGTTTTAGCAAATGGTTATTTAATGAATTGTTAATGGCAAATTTGGAAAGATATTCTTTGGTGTTATGCGGCTAAAAACGAACGCCCAAAACGAAATTGTAGAAGTTGAGGGTGGAGTGATGCCGGGCATAATATATGTTGTAAAAACCATATTCATATTCAAAGTCGAGGTCCAGAATTCCAAAAGTGAGACCAAGTCCTGTGCTCAGACCGCCGATGGCTTCATTTAATTCGCTGTAACCTGACTCACGTAAAGGCAGGGTCGCTCCTACATATTTTTCATCGTACGTATTGATATATAGCAGATTGCCCTGGAATTTGGTTCGGATCTTCATCCGCTTTGACAATTTGATCAGGTCCAGCCCCAAGCCCACTTTACCTTTCAAATACGTCAATTGGGGTGTTTGAAAGTAGTCTTTTTTGTCTGTTGCCAGCAAATTGAGGGTACCATACTCTCCCGTGAATAAAAAACACAGGCCGTCATCCAACATTCTGATATTCAAGCCTGTTACATAACCGGAATGACTTTGTCCCTTTGGAGTAACCAATTGATCTCCTGAACAAATATGGCTGATTCCTCCATAAATGGTGAACTGACCAAATGCATTACCTGTAAGCAGCCAGGTAAAAAGGATGATGTAATAAAGAACAGATTTACTTTTCATTATTAAGTTTAAATCAATAATTGTGCCTTAACGCAAACGTGATAAGGACAATTTTTCATACTTATTTGAAGAAAAGTCAGGATTTTCTATCAAATCGAAATAGAAAACCACGGTTTACCATCTTTAATTATCCATTATTGACATTTTCGAAATATTATTTTTTTAACTCAGAGTTAATTTTTTATATATTTATGCCATAATTTTGTAATTTTAAGCCACATAAATGTTTTACCATGTCATTTAGAATTAAAAATGCCGTTGTCCTGGGTTCAGGGATTATGGGATCCGGAATTGCATGTCATTTAGCCAATATTGGGGTAAATGTATTGTTACTGGATT
>CALJKQ010000122.1 GCA_937973565.1 uncultured Saprospiraceae bacterium
TTGTTTTTATTCAAAAATCATTAACTATTATAAATAAATTATATTTATATTGAATTGTTTAACAATAACTTATATATATAAATAATATTTGTTTTGTTAATGGCCATTGTAATGCTGCAGGAAACGGTTGATGTTTTTGATTTTTCCGAAAATCAACAGAATATCATCTGCTTCAAAAACATAGGTGGAATGGAGAATTCCAAAAACATTGGCATTCATTACCTGGTTGCCAAAAATATTTTTGGTTGGCGTTTGTTTGATTACCGTTACAATGTGAGCCTCAAATTTGTTTTTTATATCCAAATCCTTTAAAGTCATGCCTACAATGGGTTTTGGAATACGTACTTCCATGATCTCAAAATCACCGGGCAGGTCCATACTTTTTAAAGCTTCTCTTACATTGATCCTGTGCGCCAGTTCGTATGCGTACTCTTCTTCCGGTTTTAATATTTCCTGGATACCCATGGCTTCGAGCACAGAGGTGTGAATTTCATTGATGGATCGGGCTATGATCCTGCCTTTAAAATATTTTTTTAACAAGGCAGTTGCAGACACCGAAGAGCCCATGTCTTCTCCGATGGCAACCACAGCCACATCGGTGTCGGCCAAGGGAAGGTGGTTGATGCTTTGCTCATCATTTACATCAATGGCCACTGTATGGGTGAGTTCTTCTTTGAATTTTTCTACTTTAAGCATGTCATGGTCAACACCAAAAACTTCATGTCCATCTCGGATAAGGGCCTTGGATAAGTTGGATCCAAAATTTCCTAAGCCCATAATTATAAATTTCATTTGCTTTAAATTGATCAGTTAATAAAGATGTTGTCTGATGGATAATTGGCCAACTCTCTTTTGTGCTCCTTAAAAAATTGTCGGTATAAGCCTATCAGAAAAGTTAAAAAACTTACCCTGCCCAGAAACATGGTTACGATGATTACCATCTTTGAAGGTACGCTTAAACTGGCAGTGATCCCAAGACTCAATCCTACCGTTGAATAGGCTGAGACCACTTCAAATAATAGATTTCTGAAAAGCATGTTGGGTTCAAAATAACTCAGCAACAAGGTACTGGTGCCAATGGCAATAAAAGATAACAGGATCACGGCATTGACCTGATTGATACTTTCCACGGATATCTCTCTCCAGTTATAAACCAAACGGGTTCTTCCCTTGATTTGATTAAACAAATTTAGTACACTGACAGCAAAAGTTGTGGTTTTAATACCCCCACCGGTAGATCCGGGAGATGCTCCTACCCACATCAAGAATATGGTTATCATTATCGTAGGTGTGGTTAAGACTGTCATATCTACAATGTTGAATCCTGCTGTCCGCGGTGTGGCTGAATTAAAAATAGAGACCAAAATCTTGCCCCAAAAGCTATGATCCTTCAAGGTATTGTTATATTCATTAATGTAGTACAAAATGGCTCCAATCAGCAACAGCCAGAAAGTAGTGGAAATAACCAATGAATTGTTATTGCTCATCTTGGCCAATGTTTCCTTTTTGCGGGTATTGGTTACGTAACAGACAAACTTTTTAATCTTATTGGTAATGATATTGTTGTGATTGATCATAACAGAATAACTAATGCCACCTGTCACAAGGAGCCATCCAATCACCATGTGGAGGAAATAATTAAATCTTATACTTTCCTCGTAAAGGTTATTGGATAGGGTAGAGAAGCCGGCGTTGCAAAAGGCTGAGATGGCGTGAAAGGATGAGAAAAAAACCTTGTTTTCTATCTGGGGTACGTTGTAAATGGATATATAAATGAACAGGGCGCCAATCAGCTCAACCACAAGGGTGAGACTTACGATTTTCATTAGGGTTGTAAAAGTATCTTTGCTGCTGAGCTCTTTGATCATCTCACTCACCATCAACCTGTTTTGGAAGCTGTGGTCGGTTTTGAACAACAAGCTGAAAAGGTTAGTAAATGTAAGTATACCCAATCCCCCCATTTGGATAAATATCATAATCACACTCTTCCCAAAAGTGGTGAAGGCGAGGTTGGTATCCACAACGGACAACCCTGTTACGGTCACCCCGCTGGTAATGGTAAATACTGCATCAATCACACTGATGCCATTGGTAGTAGCAGCGGGAAGAAGCAATAAAAAAGAACCACATAATATCAATAGGATAAAACTTAGCACAAAGATCAGTGCCGAATGTAAGCCCAGATTTCCCAGGCTGTTGAGTCTTTGGGAAATACTAAGGAAGCCGATAAAAATCGAGAAAAATATAACATTGCCTCTCGTATCAATGGGTAAAAAGTTTTGGTCGATCAACCATTGAAAAGAAGCAATTAAATAGAAAACAGAAATTCCTATAAAACTTCCTTTGACAATTTTTTGAATGATTTCATCTTCTTTTAAATACAAGTACACACTGAAGAAGACAGAAAACACGCCAAAAACAAAGTTGATGACCTTGAAAGCAACATAATACTCCTCAATAAAAGACAGTTTTAAGCCGTAACCAACCGTTTGTATTAGTATGACAAGAAAAGAAAGGTAAAAAAAGACACTGGAAATTCGGTTAAATATCTTCTTGTCTTCTATCCAATAGTGTATCATTTCTTGGGTTCCTCAGGTTTTTTTAGTGCATCCACGGCTTCTGTTGTTTTTTGCCAAAAGGGACTAAACAAAGGCTTGAGTCCGGAAAACAATTTTTGGGAAACAGCCGGTAATTGCATCAGATGACTATAGGTGTACGATTGATTCTTGGTTTCTGGTTTGATCAATGTCAGTTTATCGGCAAAACCAACGAGATAACTCAGTAAAATAGCAAAAAATATAGCCTGGATGCTGCCACCGGATAACTTATTAACAAAATTGACTTGCGCTACCTCAAGCAGGTCTTCCAGTTTTTTGCCAACAAACCGGATAAGTATCATCACACCCAAAAAGGTAAAGGCAATGCCCAAAATCAGGGTAATGGATTTGTGCGGATGAAACAAGGCTTCTATGGCATCCATGGTCCATGGACTCAATTTCAGTGCAGCCAGCACGCCTATAAGCAAGGATAGGGTATCAAATACGGTTTTGATGAGCCCACGCTGGTAGCCGAGGTAAAAACCCAAAGCAACAACAATAACCGTTATAGTGTCAATGGTCAACGACAAAAGTTTAAACAAATTTAGGTATTTTTGAAACCTAAAAAATAAATTTTTACCAACTTGAAAAGAATCATTACTCCGGGTACCCTGCCTACCAAAGATCTGCATCAGTTTATGATAGGCGCGGTGGCTCCCCGGCCCATTGCATTTGTAAGCACAGTGGACGAAAATGGTAACGACAACCTGGCACCCTACAGTTTTTTCAATGCTTTTAGCTCCAATCCTCCTATTGTGGTGTTTTCATCCAACAGAAGGGTTTCCAACAATACCACAAAGGATACACTTCACAACGTTGAAGTTAACAAAGAGCTGGTTGTCAATATGGTGAGTTACAACATCGTGCGCCAAATGTCTATTTCAAGTGCGGAATACCCAACAGAGGTAGATGAATTTCTAAAAAGTGGCCTTACCAAAGCGCAGGCGAGCCTTGTCAAACCAAAATTGGTCGCTGAGTCTCCGGTCAATATGGAATGCAGGGTCAGGGAAATCATCGCCCTGGGCGACCAGGGTGGGGCAGGCCACTTAATAATATGTGATGTTTTGTGTTTACACATTGATGAGAATGTGTTGGACGGTGATCGCATTGATCCCCACAAAATTGATCTGATGGGCAGGATGGGAAGAACGTATTACGTGAGAGCCAGTGGCAATGCAGTAAGTTCGATTTATCAGCCTGTAACAGATTTGCCGGTGGGTTTTGATGCGCTTCCAGCTTACATAAGTGGTAATCCACACCTTACGGGTAATCAAATCGCCATGATAGCCGGCCTGAATACTTTGCCTGAATCCAAAGAATTTGAACCCATCACTGAGGAACAAAAGTTAATGGATGAAGCCGGCTTTGTGCAACTCATGTCTTCTTACCTTGCCGACAATAAGATAAAAGAAGCTTACGGCCTGATGGTTCAATACTACGAAAGGAAATAGAATGGTATTTCTTTGTCTGGAAGGATCCACGGATGAATGGTCTGTAGCCCTGGTTGAAAATGGAAAGGTGCTGTCAGAACTGGCATTTGATCAGCAAAGTTCAATGGCGGCACAACTTACTCCGGCCATTGGGCAGGCACTTTCCGCTGCTGAAAGAAAAATTGCGGAGTTAAACGCGATTGTGATTTCCTCAGGACCGGGCTCGTACACAGGTCTCAGGATCATTGCCAGCACAGCAAAAGGGCTGTGTTTGGGATCCGGCCTCCCTCTCATCGCCATTCCAACTTTGAAATCGCTGGCTTGGCAAGCTATAGAAAGCCAAAAATACGACTGCATCATTTCTATGCTGGATGCCAGACGACAAGATGTATTTTGTTGTATATACGATGGACAAGGCACCGAAATCCTGGAGCCTTCGCTAATAACCCTCACGGATGAGTGTTTTGATCCTTACCTAAATGGCAAGGTAGTCGTTTGTGGCAATGGTCAGAAAAAAATTTCTTCCTATAAATGGGCATCGAAAGTACAATCAGGCCCTTCCCAATGCCAGGCTTCAACCCTTTATGGGCCGGCCAGGCTTTCTTTTGAGGCTAAGAATTTTGAGAATATTGCTTCCTTTTCTCCTTTTTATTTACTACCCCCAAACATCACCCAATCTAAAAAAGTATAAATAATTAAACTTTTTTAGGTGATTTTACGTTCTTTACGTATTAACATTACTTTAATATAATTAACAAGTTCTTATTTCTGAAGCATAAATTTTACAATCCTTTAACACTTTTCTGTTTTTTGGCACAGCTTTTGTTTTTAAGGAAAAGTATTCTGTGATCTAATAAACAATCTTAAATGAGAAATAAGAAAAACGAAACGGTAACTTTAAGGAAGGGGGACAAGGAAATCCAGCTCGACTATTCCGATTTAAGAAAAGCAGTGCTTGTATTGAGGGCTGTCAACCACAAATTGCGCCAACGTGTAATTGATTTACTGGAAGATGGTGAAACACTGACAGTAACAGATATTTACATCAAGTTGCGACTTGAACAATCTGTAGCATCTCAGCATTTGGCAATTTTGAGAAGGGCTGGGGTAGTGACCACAGAAAGACAGGGTAAATTTATCTATTACTCTATCAACAAAAACAGGTTAGCCCAAATTGGCACCCTGGTGGAAGACCTGGCAG
>CALJKQ010000123.1 GCA_937973565.1 uncultured Saprospiraceae bacterium
TTACACCCGTTACAACACCCGCGTTATTTACAGTGGCAACACCTGGATCTGAAGAGGCCCATGTTCCACCGCTTGTTGGTGACAAAGTTGTGGTTGAACCTGCACAAATGAATGGATCTCCAGTGACATTTACAACAGGTCTTGGCAATACTTGTACATACAAAGTATCTGAAAAACATCCTGTATTAGCCTGAAATACCAATCTCGCTCTTCCCGACTCAAGACCGGTTACCGTCTTGGTAGGTGCTCCTGTCATAAGCACTGTATCCGGTGAGTGGTTTACCCATGTAGTTCCCACTGTTAAAGCAGGACTGATGGTTGTTGATGAACCCACACAGATGGTATCGTTGGCCGCTGCAACAGTAGGTTTGGGGTTAACCAAAATGGCAGTGGTCTGTGCAGAACAACCTGTAGCTGTATTTGTAAATGTGAATCTCGCCTGTCCGGCACCCACCGCAGTTACTACACCGCCATTGGTTACAGTGGCAACAGCAATATTATCACTTACCCAGGTACCACCTGTTGTAGGTGACAAGGTAGATGTACTGCCTATACAAAGTCCTGAAGAACCTGTGATTGAAACCGTAGGATTTGCCAATACCCAAACCGTTGCTGATGCATTGGATGCACAACCGGTTGAAGCATCGGTAAAGATGAATGTGGCAGTACCTGCTGTTAAACCGGTTACCAATCCTGAGTTATTGATACTGGCTACCAATGGTGCTGTTGAAGCCCATGTACCGCCAGTAGCAGGTGTCAAAGTAGTGGTTCCGGAAATACATATAGAGTCGCTTCCTGTTAAATTGGCCGTTGGCTTGGCTTTAACAGTTACTGAAATTGAATTTGAACATCCTGTCGCTGTTTCAGTATAAGTCAAAGTCGATGAACCTGCTGAAACACCGGTTATCACACCCGCATTGGTGATCGTGGCAACACCCGTGTTGCTGCTCACCCACGTTCCTCCTGCTGCCGGGTTTACCTGTGTGGTTCCTCCAATACATACATTGTCAGGACCAGGGTACGACAAGGTGGGTGGTGGGTTTACGGTGAACGTACCGGTAGTTGAAGAACAACCCGTAGCTGTACGTACATAAGTAAATGTACAAATTCCTTGCCCTACTGCACTGACCACACCTCCATTGGTAATGGTAGCCACTGCAGTATTGCTACTGGTCCATGTACCCAAAGACGACGGCAATACGTTGACAGTCTCTCCGATACAAGCATTGGCATCAGCCATCGTTAAGGTTGGCTTGGCGTTAACCGTAAAACGCATGGTATCGCTACATGCGCCTAATGTATATTTAAATCGATAAGTTCCGGTTGCTGAGTTAGAAAAGTTCACCCTTACTACTCCGGTAGATAACACGCTTAAGGTGGCACCCGCCGGGTTACCACTCACTGCTGACCAGGCTCCGTTTACCGGTGAAGTTCCCGGGATTGTAAGAGGGCTACCGGTAATGGTATCTGCAAGTCCGGCACAAATGGTTACATCTGATCCGGCATCCGGTTTGGATGATGCTGTTACTTTTAATGAATCCACACAACCGATGGCATCTGTCACAATTACACGGTACTCTCCATTGTTGGCTGAAGTGGCAGGCACGATGGATACGTCCTGTGCGGTAGAAGTGTGTCCTGCTGGACCTGTCCATGCATAAGTCAATGGACCTTGACAGGTAGATGTGGAAGCGGTAAGGTCAATCTCAATACCTGATGAACAAGCTACATCCGCACCCAAAATAGTAGGTGTGGGTGCTCTTTGTTGAGTTGAATTGGCATTGTACAACTGTTGGGTACTACCCATAGTGAAACCGTTGTTGAAATCACTACCTTGCATACCCGATGCGGATGAGTTGGGGTCAACCCCATTGATGAATATTCTGATATCTTCACCACACAATGTTGTGGTTCCTATTTTTCGTATACTAAATAATCGGATGGTATCACCTGCATTTGTTCCTACAGGATAATAAGCGGTAGGTGAAATGGTTGGTACAATACTCCAAAAGTCATTGGACGGCTGTGCAGACGGCGCTTTGATTTTTGAAGATATCGACCAGGCAGCCGGAACACCGGCAACCCTAGGCTCGTAATTTTGCGCTACCACCACACTATCACCATGTTGTAAAACAAGTGAAAACTGTGCGTTGAACGCAATTCTGTGATCAGGAGCAGAAGTAGAACCTGCATTCATGATTGCATAACAATCATAATAACAAGTCGCACTGTCGTACTTCATCCAATAGTTGACGCTTTCTATTTGCGCCTGGGCTTTGAATCCCAGCGTTAGAAACAACGCCAGAAACCCGAAGATGAGTAGAAATTTCGCTTTCATTTTTTATTGTTGTTAAAGTTTGATTTTTAGAGTTTTTAACCTTTTTTTCAGCGTTTTCATATGCCCTTAAATTGGATGAGGCTTGTTCATGGGGTGAAACCCATGTACAAACCGATCGTCGAACTGCCTGATAACAGTTTGGTATCTGCCTTTAAATTTTTTTGGAAAAAATGTGTTTTGGATTACCTCCCAAACACCTCTGCCAGAGGTTGGTTGTACCAGGCATACCACCATGGTCATCACCAGAAGGGTCATCGTTAACATCTGACTTACAAGCACATTCATATAGTATAATAGACTAATTATCAATATATTAATCACTAATATAAAGGTCTCTATTATACTATTCTCAGCCTGAAATCGGGATATTCGATGGTTTTCTCCGAGCAAATATATTAAAAATATTTGTAATATGAAACTTTTTTTCAATTTTTTTTCCTTAAGTACAATCAATGGACAAATACACATCGCCAAAAACCAATTTCAGACAATACTTTATTGGCTTTTGTCCATTATCTGACAATTTATCCTCGGTACTTCCCTATCCCATTACCCACTTTTCTGATATGAATTTATTAATCCCCTAATTTGTAATTGAAAATCAACTACTTACATATTTACTAATTTTAAAACACCCTACAATCAAACATGTATATTATATACTTCCTGCTTTTCTGCTATCCCCATTCACAAAATTGCCCTGCGTCACATCGGTTTTGCGACATGCGTATGAGGAGGTATCTTTATATGGCATGACTGAACGTTTGATTTGATTACCTGCGGCAATCAAAAATGAAGAAACCGCACAAAACCTTGCACAGCGACAACAAATCAATTTTGATTCTCCAAATAGAAAGTTTTCACCCGATAACTGATGCTTCGACAAGCTCAGCATCGTTCGTTAACGCAAATTAGAAATTTGCTAACTCACGAGCCGAAGCGCGTATTGCCCTGAGCAAAGCGTATTGACCTAAGCAAAGCGTATTGCCCTATATCTGTTCCAACAAAAACAAAACGTCCTTCAGATTCCGGACGTCATCCCGGGCGACCATAAGGTAGGTAGGCGTTTGTTTTAGATGATAACCCAGTTTTATACCCTCCGTGCTGAAATATTTTAAGATGTGCTGGAAGGTAGGGGTTTCATAATACCCCGACTGTGCATTGCTGATAAAATACAACCTCAGCTTCTTGTTCTTTAGCACACATTTTTCAAAACCTAGCTTACTGCAGATCCATCTTACGCGTAAGCCATTGAACAATTCTTCTACTTCTTTGGGTATCTTGCCAAAGCGGTCTTTTAAGGATGCCCTGAATTGAATGATGCCCTCTTCATTTTCTATGCCATCCAAAGCCGTGTATAAGCTGAGCCTTTCCTGAATATTGCTCACATATTTATCTGGTATCAACATCTCAATGTCGGTGTCGATCTCAACATCCCTAACAAAAGTCTTTTTCTTCTCAAATTCTTCGGCAAACAAAGCTTTGAACTCGGTCTCTTTCAATTCTTCTACCGCTTCTTCCAGAATCTTTTGATAGGTCTCATAGCCAATGTCTGTGATGAAACCACTTTGTTCTCCTCCCAGCAAATTGCCGGCGCCCCGAATGTCCATGTCCTTCATCGCTATATGAAAACCACTGCCAAGGTCCGAAAATTCCTCAAGTGTCTTCAACCTCTTTCTGGCGTCATCGGTAAGCACCGAAAGTGGCGGAGCAAAAAGATAACAAAATGCCTTCTTGTTGGATCGACCCACCCTGCCTCTCAGTTGGTGCAGATCGCTCATGCCAAACTGATGGGCATTGCTGATGATAATGGTATTGGCATTGGGTATGTCCAAACCTGTTTCTATAATGTTGGTACATACCAAGACATCAAACTCTCCTTCAATAAAGGATACAAGGGTCTCTTCCAGCTTATCGGCCTCCATCTGACCATGGGCTACTTTCACAGACACGTCAGGACACAGCCTTTTGATGAGATCCGCCACTTCTTCCAGCGACTTTACGCGGTTGTGAACAAAAAATACTTGTCCGCCCCGGTTCACTTCGTAGTAAATCGA
>CALJKQ010000124.1 GCA_937973565.1 uncultured Saprospiraceae bacterium
CAGAAAACGCATTGCAAATTTCTTTGGCATTGCATATGGCTTCAAATCGCTCCACCAAACCCGGCTTGGATTTGTGCTTTTTAGCCAGAGGCGACATTTCCACCGGATAATCAGTTATAAAGGTAGGTTGGATCAATTTGGGTTCAACATGTTCCCCAAAAATTTCGTCAATCAGCTTTGCTTTACCCATGGTGTTGTCTGTGTGTACCTTGAGCGATTTAGCAGTGGCTCTTAGCTGATCTTCATCCATTTCTGATATGTCAACACCAGTATGGGCTGCAATGGCCTCAAACATGGTATATCTTTTCCATGGGCGCTTAAAATTGATCAGATTATTGCCAACCTGAACTTCTGTGGTTCCATGCAGGTCTATGGCTACTTTTTCTACCATTTCCTCTACCAGATTCATCATCCATTCGTAATCCTTATAGGCTACATACAATTCTATCTGCGTAAATTCAGGGTTGTGAAATCTACTCATACCTTCATTCCGAAAATCTTTGCTGAATTCATACACACCGTCATAACCCCCAACGATGAGACGCTTCAAATACAACTCGTTGGCGATCCTCATGTACAACGTCATATCCAATGTGTTGTGGTGGGTCTTGAACGGGCGGGCAGCGGCACCTCCATACAAAGGTTGTAGAATCGGTGTCTCTACTTCCAAATAGCCCTTTTCATTCAAATATGTACGAATGCTGTTGTACATCTTTGTCCTCAATTTGAAAACCTCCCTGACATGGGGATTTACAACCAAATCAACATAACGCATTCTGTATCTCAGTTCTGGATCGGTAAATGCATCGTGGACATTGCCTTCATCGTCTACTTTTACTACTGGCAATGGTCTCAGGGCTTTGGATAATAACTTTAATTCTTTTACGTGAATGGTTAATTCACCCGTCTGTGTGTAAAAGGCATAGCCTTTAATACCAATGAAGTCCCCTAAGTCCAGCAGCTTTTTAAAGACGTCGTTGTAAAAACTTTTATCCTCACCGGGACAAATTTCATCTCTGTTGATGTAAAATTGTATCCTCCCTGTGCTATCCATCAATTCCGCAAAACTGGCTTTACCCATGATGCGCTGTGACATCATTCTACCGGCAAGGCTCACTTCCTGAAATGTACTGTCCCCCGGCTTAAATTGATCTTTGATTTGTTGGGCAGTGGCATTAACTTCAAATGTATCGCTGGGATATGCCTCTATGCCCATAGAGATCAATTTCTTTAAATTCTCTCTTCTGTTAATCTCCTGTTCACTCAATCCTTGCATTATTCCTTCTTATTGTGTGGTGCAAATTTATAAAGACCAATGGTATTTTAGACTTTTATTTCTGTCACAAGCTTGGTAACAGTCACTTTTATGCTTTATTACTGTGATTACGCTTAAATAGGGCTTTAACTATCAAGGAATTGTAATATTAATTTTTGGTTTATATATAATTAATTTATTATCAATTAAATGTTGTATAATTTTAGCATGTTCAGAATTTATCTTAGATTTGGCTGCTCTTAATGGCACTTTTTTTATGAGGTCTCACATTTACTTGGGTATGAAGTGAAAATACCGAAGTAAATTTGTTGGTATAATTCAATAAACTAGTCTGATAATGACCTCTTTTTTAAGATGTTTCTTCTTCTTTGTTTTGTTTTTTCTGGGCATATCGTTACAGGCGCAGACAACAACGGTATTTTCTGAAAATTTTGATGAGGTCGGAACAACAGGTACTTCTGCCGAGGGCATTGGCTGGACTATCAACTGTCCTTCATGTTTAGGCACATCATTTGTTCAATCTGATGGATCTCAGTTTGTGGCCCAGGAAACCAATGGAGATTTTGGACCCGCTTCTTTCATCTCAGATCCTATAGATATTTCTATGTGCAGCAAGCTGTATTTTAGAATGGACTACAGTGCATCTTTTCCTTATCCAGGCCCGGGTAATCTCGAAGCGCTAACTGAATGCCCCGGGTGTAATGGAAATCCATTACTTCAAAACGCACCTTGCACAAATTGCTGGGACTTTATTTATGCCGTATTAGAAGTAGATGGATCTCCCATTGGCGTTCAGTATGTGGGTACGAATACTTCTTCGCCGCAATCAGGGTTTATTGAATTCAATCCTCCATGTTTCGTTCCTGGGACAAAGCAGGAAGCAGTAATTAAAATTTATGTGCAGACCATAACCAATGATGAAATCTTTTTTATCGACAATATTAAATTGGATTGCATCAGGACAGAAGTGGAAAACATAAATGTCATCCCATCTGCCTCTGTGTGTGTCGGTGACGATGTTCAGTTTTCTGTATCCGGAAACTGGACCAATTTTCAGTGGTCAGGGCCCAATGGCTTTTCTTCAACTTCCTCTAATCCTGCCATCAACAATATTACGGAAGATGATGCAGGCGTCTATTATTTGATTTCAACAGACCCTGCCAATTGTGCAAACATTGATTCGGTAGTTGTTCAGGTACGACTGGGGCCAAATGCAACCATCATAGGTGGTGCCCAGCTCTGCCAGGGTGAATGTTCTATTGTGGATGTTAATGTGATAGGTGGCGTGGAACCATTTACTTTGAATATGACCGTTCAAGTGGGCAGTTTTCCGCCGTTTACTTTTAATGCACCTGGATTTTCCTATATGGATGATTTTACTATCTGTTACGAATCCAGCGTTTTCCCGATACCTCAATACAATCCGGGAACCAAAACCTTGACCTTACCTGCCAGTGCTGCAGGATTTACGGCTTCTATCACACTCAACAGTGTGGGAGACAATTCAGGCTGTCCGGGAACTGTCGGCAGCAATCAACTTGATTTTGAGTTTTACAAACAACCTCAAGCCAATGCAGCATCGCTGGAAGCTTGCGATGAGGGTGGGGGAATAGCTACTTTTGATCTTGACCTTGCAGTAAGTGATATCCTGGGTTCAGAGAGCGGCATTGTCAGATTTTATTCTGATATCAATCTTAACAATGAAGAATTTAGTCCTTACGTAGGACCTTCAGGTTTCCTTTATGCAGTCATTGAATCTCCGGACGGTTGTATCTCTACTCCTGTACAGCTTACACTCACTGTATTGCCACCGGGTAATGTCGGCAATGCCAATTTGCAATGCGATTCCGGTAATCAGTGTGTGGTTTGTGATAGCGATGGAGTCCCTGGAGAAGAAATTGATATCACCTTAAATCTTCCGGATAATTCTACCTACAATGTAGAAATTAATTACCTGGTCAATGGAAATCCTCAGGTATTTACAGGTAATGTATCAGGCCCTATCGCCGTGCTACCCTTTACCATTGATGGCAACGCTATTTTTACTTTGACGTCTGTTACTGAGTTAGGTGCATGCCCTGATATAACGGGTCTGGGTACAAATGTGCAAATT
>CALJKQ010000125.1 GCA_937973565.1 uncultured Saprospiraceae bacterium
TGCACCAAGAGTGAGGTTTAAGGTGGCGGCTGCCGTCATCTGTGCAATTGGCAATACTGTCTCCTGGTTATTAATGGTGGCAGCAATTGGGCTGGCACTTGCCACCTGGGCCTGCACATCTGCAGCTCCAAATGGATAAGAAATTACATGGCTGTCTGATACTCCGCTCATTTTATTTTTTGATTAGATTGTTTACAATAAATTACTCTCCTGGGCCTGCCAAAGCAGCTTCAATCAAAGCAATAAGGTCTTTGTTGGTTATCTCAGGCAAAAACTCAATATTCAGCTCAGTAGCTTTGGCCTGCAGCTCGGTCTTGTTCATTTTGGCAATTGGCTTTTCTGGTTTTGGTTCTGCTCCAGGTTCCTTTGCTTCTCCGGATGGATCATTGGCTTGGGCAGTTTGTTCAACTTCCCCTGCAAACGATTCTGCACGTGATATAATCCAGTACTGCAGGCCATTTTCTTTGCAATGGCTTTGAACAGAACTCATAGAACTGCCATCATTCAAAAAGAACTGGCCGTCTTCAGTTGCTATTAATGATTGCTCATTTTCTTTGCGCTCAAAAATTTGTTTGGCACGCTTTACTAACTCTTCTCTGGTTACTTTATCCATGATTGTATGATTGCTTTCTAATGCCCTAAACCCGCTCCGGCTGTATAGGCCATGAGCGGGTTGTAGCGTTTAGGAGGGCATTCTATCAGGTGCTTTGCACAATGGCAAATACTCCTTCTCCGGCACTTCTTCTCTTGCGGCCACCCATGCGGCAAAGGAAAGAGTAGATATCACCGTAGTAAATCGGGTTTCCGGCATTGTCAAATGCATTTACCTCACCCATTGCCCTGGCAACAGTATTTTGTTGGTAGCACAATGCGGCAATGTTATCTGTAGCTGCAGTAACAGCATCAGGCAGCTTACAAATTGGTGTGCCTGTATTATCATACGTAAGCACATCAGAGCGTTCCATAATCTCAAAGCCATACAGGCGATCTATCACTCCGTTTTTCATGTCCAACTCCTTGGCATAATCACGTTTCAATAAATCGGCATCAGATTGTAACTGATCAAGGAACTCAGAAGGCAACAAGGCAATACGGCCTTCTTTGGAAATATTTTGCTTGTTCATCAGGTAACGCACTTTCTTCAGCTCGTCTTTCATAAAGATTTTGCGGTTACCTGTTTGGTCTCCAACTGGGCCTGTGGCAGCACCAGAGGTTCTTATTATGCTGGTACCAAGCTCTGCACGCCAGCTATACAATAGCCAATTAGAGATTATCTCCCTTAAAGTGGCCATATCTTCTGCAAGCACATTGCTCATTTTATCGTAGCTCAGCTCAATCTTTTCTGCATTGGTAAGCAATATAGGATCGGTGGTAAACTCATCCAGGGCGTAGGTAATATCAGTATCGCTTCTCTGAACAACAGTAGCTGGTAACTGTATCCTGTTTTTAACAACCTTTCGTTTAGCTCCGGCCTGCGGAATATGTACAACAACACCATTTAAGACCGAATCCCCTTCATCAAAGGATCGGGTTACAAAGGAGTTGTCTTTAAACAGGTTTTCAATAATGTAATTAACCCAAATCTCGCGCTGTATGGCGGCTAAACTACCGGGTAAAACAAAAGGTGCTGCACCTTTACTCCTCGCAAGCAAAATAATAAAGCCAGCAACCAGGTTAATGGCCACATCAATCTTTACAAGCATCACAAAGGCTGAGTACTCGCTGATATTGGCAGCCAATGCAACTACCGGAGAGAACATCACACATGCCAGTAAACTAAACAGCAATGCGGTAATAAACTTAAATTGTTTTTTCATTTTATTTTTTGATTTTTTCTTCTATAAACTTGTAAATGCTTATGATCCCAACAATGACAGCTACATAGGCACAGGCAGTATTTACGATATCGTTTAGTACCGATATCCAATGTATGGCTGTTAAAGAGCCTGTTACTATGCTTGCCAGGGTATAGTTAAATGATTCGCTGTTCATTGTCCGGTTCACTTTTCTTTAAGATTTTACTTACGCTTTTGCTCTTGGTTTAACTTTGTACTTCTCTTCGTACAGTTGCTCATAGCGTTCAAAATCCTTTTCCATCAAATCAGATACCTTTCCTTTTTTATGGAAATCATCAAATGTCCAGTCTTTGGTGGTCTCGTTAAATTTGTCGGCCTTTCCTCCTTCAGGAGTTACCTTGCCGCTCAATCCGGTGAAAGGCTTCTTTGCATCCAACAATTTCTTGGTGGTATCATAGTTGCTATCGGCCAGGGAAATGTAATCTTCACGTTCTGCAGGCAAAATCTTATTTGCTGCAATGGCTCCATCAACCAGGGCAATGCCTTTGTTTTTTTCGGCCTCCTTAATCTTCAACTCAAGCTTGCTGTTTTTATCAGCCAACTCAATGTTTTTTTCGTGCAAAGCATTAACTGCCAATAGCACATCGTCTTCGGTGGCTTCATCGGCCAGCTTCAGCGTTTTTGCGAAAAGTTTTATGTTTTTCATGTTTTCAATTATGGTTTTATTACCTTTTGAATTCTCTGAGAAAGTGAGGATTGCTTCCTCATTCATTACATTACCAGTGGGATCGTAGAGAACCAGGGAGTTCTCATTGGATGGAACTGATGCAATGGATATTTCTTTCAAAATCCACTCTGTAACATCAATGCAATCCTCCGCATCATTGAATGCAGTTTTAATAGGCTGGATGCCTATAGAAGTACCATTTACAAAGCCTCTGTCAACCTTTCCCTTTACCTTCAATGCTTCCGGGTCTTCCTCATCCCATACATCATCAGCCAGAATCTTTGTGCCTTCAACTCTCAGATTCTCCCACTTACCAAGTACTTTACTATTGGTACGGTCATGCAAATCAAGCATCACCGGGTTCTTTAAAAACCTTGTGGCATCCATGCCAGAAGTGAGAATCCGCAACCCATAAGAGTTCTTGGTTTCATCACTTACAACAAACGATCTTCTTTTTGTCATCGTGCACAAAATTGAAACAGATTGAGACCTTATAAAAATTGGAACTCCTAATAGGTATTGACCTGCGCACCTATTTAATAAGAATTTATTTACCCATTTACAAAGCACTTTTTAATAACTTACAGGCTTAAGCCACCTTTGTATCAATACAAATGGCAATACTCAACAAACACCAACAGAAAGAACTTGCACGTATGTACTATATCCTGCAAGGATTAACTGCCAAGGAAACGGCAGAAAAGATTGATGTGAGCGAAAAAACGCTTAGCAAATGGATTGAGGACAATGGCTGGAAAGCCCTCAAGGCCGGGGAGCTAACCAAACCCGATACATTGATTGCAAATTGTTATGATAATATCATAGCCATTCAGGATGCAGCTCGCAATGAGAAGAGAGCCATTACCGCCAAAGAAGCGGATGCCATGTACAAGCTCTCACTTACTATAAAAGCAGTAAATAAGGAGTTCAGCATTGATGTATATTCAACAGTGCTTCAGGAGTATTACAATTACATCAAAACTATTGACCTCAAATTTGCCCAGCAAACCATAGACCTGGCCGATGGGTTCTTCCAGCATAAAATTAAGCAACTGTCTTAATGAGTGAAAAGCGCATAATTGAGGACTGGGAAGAGTACCGCGAAAAGATTCGGGTTGCCACTGCCATTGATGTTAATGAAAATGAGCTGGAAAAGAAAAAGCGAATAGAAAAACTATTGGCCAATCCTGGTGAGTTTGTTAAATACTACTTCCCGCACATTATTGAGAGCGAACCTGCCCGGTTTCAAAAAGCATTCTGCAAGAAAGTTGCTGCAATCAGCAACGGAATTATAGTTCAGAGGTGGTTCAGGGGTGCCGCAAAAACAACCTACGTGTGGATGATGCTCCTACTACGCATGTTCAATAAAAAAACTCGTTTTGTTATATGGACAGAAGCTACTTATGATAAGGCTTCAGAGAACCTAAATTTGATTAAAAGTGAACTGCTCGATAACCAAAGGTTGATCAATGACTTTGGTAATCAGATGACGGCAGGGCAATGGGAGCAAGGAGATTTCGTAACACAAATGGGTTCCCGGTTTTTGGCACTTGGTAAATCGCAAAATCCTCGTGGGTTTCTCTTCAGGCAATATAGGCCCGATACTATTGTTTTAAATGATATTGACGATGATGAAGAGTGCCGCAATGGAGAAAGGCTCGACCAAAGCTGGGAATGGCTCACAGGTGGCCTCTTTGGTTGCTTTGGTTCCAAATTAGGGTTGGTTCTGGTAGCCAACAATAAAATTGCGGATGATTGCCTGGTTGAGCGGCTCTCAAATCTGCCTGCTGCAGATGTGCAAATTGTTCACCTTACAGACGATAATGGCAATAGCACCTGGCCAGAGTGTTTTACTCCGGAAGTTATCCAGGCTAAAAAAGATACCATGCCAGAGTATATGTACCAAAGGGAGTTCTTTGAAGTATATATCAAGCGAGGTAAAATCTTTAAACCTGAGTGGTTTACCTACGCTAAAATGCCACCTTTGTCTGCCTTTCCATTCTTGGTTTCTTACACCGATCCGGGTTTCAAAAACACTTCTACTGCAGATAGTAAGAGTACAGGGTTAATTGGCTTGTACCAAGGTAAAATACATGTTATAAAAGCCTTCTGCGACTTTGGCACTGTAAATACCATGATAGAGTGGAACTACGATATTTTTAACCTGGTAAGTAAATATGGCCAGTCTGTGTTTATGTACATGGAACAGGTTTTCCTTCAAGATTTATTATTCAAAGACTTTGCCAGTATGGCCAAAGAAAAAGGCTATCCAATTCCAATTACCGGAGATACCCGCAAAAAGCCAGATAAGGATACCAGGATAGAATCTACCAGTTTCTATTTTGAAAAAGGCAATGTAATTTTTAATGAGGCCGAAAAAGACAACCACCACATGAAACGACTGGTAAACCAATACCTCGATTTTATGAAGGGCACCACAAAGGTTAAGAAGGATGGGCCGGATATGATGGAAGGTGGCATTCACAAACTTATGGAGCATGCCCGCACCTTAAATGGAGGCCCCACAAGCGGCAAGAGTAAACCCAATTTAAAATATAAGATATGAGATTTTTAGTAATTGCTGATTTTGATGCGGTAATAGACCGTGATATTTTATATGATCTAATTGATTATCCAGACGTGGTTGATCCATTACATCCAACTACCGAGGAACAGGAGTTTATTTCTGAAGCTTTGGCTAAATTAGACCTTGCAGAGCGGGCTGCAATAGGTGAGGCAGATGGGTTTCTAAGCAGTCGTTACAACTCTCAGCAAATTTTCCAAAAAACAGGGGTCGACCGTTCCTCTGTACTTTTACTCCGCATTACAGATATGACACTGTACCATTTGCATGGTATTGTCAATCCAAAATCAATTCCTGCACTTCGGGCCAAAAAATACAATGAAGCCCTGGACTGGTTCGAACAAGTGCAGGAAGGCAAAGTAAATCCCAGCGATTTGCCAAAGGTAATTGATGGAAGTAAAGATCACATTCTCTTTGGCAGCAACCCAAAACGCGACCACTACGTTTAATTCCTTTTTAAGCATTATTTAAAAGCAAATGGCAACCAATCAAAACGCAAAAGTTAAACGCACCTATCAGGGCATTACAGGCAACATTACCGTTGCTCCATATATTCTATCCGCCAAACAGATAAGCGACTGGGTAACTGCCCTAAATACGGCAAATAATAGCATTAACCCACAACGCCGCAAGCTGTATGAACTATACAACCGCATTGAGTTGGATGGACAAGTAGAAACAGTAACCAATCTCAGAACCATTGCCATTACAAACAAGCAAATCAACTTCCTTCAAAAAGGAAACGAGGGTCAGGTGAATGAAGCTCTTCTGGAACAAATCCGTTCGCCCTGGTTCAGCAATATGCTAAATTATTCTATGCAATCCCGCTTTTGGGGCCACAGCCTTATAGAGTTCAAACTGGTAAATGGATTAATTAATGATACCGTGCTGGTTCCCCGCTCAAATGTGAATCCGGAAAAAAGTATGTTCTTTCCAAACTACTCTGATATTTATAACAACGATGGACTTCTTTACAAGGATCAACCCATCAGTGACTATTGTTTTGAGGTATTTGGAACCCGCAAACTGGGCTTATTTAGCATTATGGCTCCTTACGTGCTATACAAAGCCGGAGCAATGGGAGATTTGGCCCAGTTCTGCGAGCTGTTTGCCATTCCGTTCCGCTCAGTGAAGTATAATCCATTTGACGAAGAAAGTCGCCGTCTGGCATTAAAAGCATTGGAAGAGCAAGGCTCTGCAGGATATGTGGTTCTGCCGCAGGGTACAGACTTTGAGATTCACGATACCAAAGGAAGTACTTCAGGCGAAAAAGCACCAAGCAGTCTTATTCGCATCTGTGATGAGCAAATTGGCAAGGTTGCCCTGGGAGGAACCATGAGTACGGATAATGGAAGCTCGCGCAGCCAGGCAGAAGTGCATTACGAGGTTAAGGAGGAAATAAACCTCAATGATATGATCTGGATTGAGTACTTGCTTAACTGGGAAGCAAAAACTCGGTTTGCCAATTTTGGCCTCCCGGTTTCTGAAGGGAAATTTGAGTTTCATAAAACACGTGAGATACCTTTGGAAAAACGTATTGAAATGGATGTAAAGGTGGCCACCCAGGTTCCAATTGCTGCAGAATATTGGTATCACACTTATGGCATACCTGAGCCTGATGGAGCGGACGAAAAAATAAAGGTACCCGCCAATCCTGAGAAAAAAGAACCCGGTGCTGGAGGCACAAAGGTCGAAAAAAAAAAGTTAAATCTGAGTGATATCCATCACTCAGAAGATTGCTGCAACATTGAGCTTAGCGATACGCCTAACCAGGATGCGATTGAAGCAGCCCTGGCTGCAGATGCAGAGGAATACTTTAATAACCCAACAGAAGATTTCATTCCACAGCGTATTTACAAACTAACAGCAAGTACCCTATTTGATGGCATTACAAAAAACTGGGGATCAGACCTTGGCAATATTGCATATAACCAAATTGATAATGCGTTAATAGCTTATCTACGTGATAATATATTTGCCTTTTCTGCAGCTAAATCTTTTGTGCAACGCCGCCAAATGAGTCAGGCTCTGGTAGCTGCAGATGGTTCGGTTAACTCCTTTTCGCAATTCAAAAAGCAAATTAATGTTATTAACCGCCAGTATAATGTAAATTACCTCAATGCTGAGTACAATCACGCAATTGCTGCAGGACAAATGGCAAGTACCTGGTTAGATATTTCTAAACATAAAAAGGATTTTCCGAACCTTAAATATGTTACCGCAGGAGACTCCAGAGTTAGACCAGCGCATCAGGTATTAAATGGGAAGATTCTTAAAATTGATGATTCTTTTTGGAAAACCTATTATCCTCCAAATGGTTGGAATTGCAGGTGTACAGTCGTGCAAATGGACGAAACTGCTAAATTGAATGATAACGATGAAACATCAGCAATAGCTGGCACCATAAAGAAGGAAAAATACTTCAGACAAAATGTTGGCCAAACAGGTATTGTTTGGAATGAGGAGCATCCAAACTTTAAAGAAAGGAATGTCTATGATCTTTTAGCTACCAAAAACTATAACCTTCCTTCAGTAGAAAAGATTTATGTTGATCCTAACAGACTTCCATCATTAGGTGACATCATTACAGATAAAGCTCAATATGATGCATGGTGGAACGAAATGGTTCAAAAAAATGGCGTAGGCGAAGGTTTTGGTCTAAATGATATTTTTGGACACACAGTCTATTTTGATTCTGATTTCAAAAAGCATGCAACATTAGGAGAGAAGAGAGTTTCAGAAAATCGGATGGAATTTGCAAGGCAAATACAAAATGTAATTACAAAGCCTGATGAGGTTTGGAGTAGAAAAGATGATCATAAGAAAAACGAAACTGGTGTTTCTTATTTATATATCAAATACTATGGTGACATGCCACTTATTGTTAGGGTTAAGCCAGAGCCATCAACAGGGTTTATGAAGGCATATTCATCTCATGATTTAAATATGAAAAGCGGGACAGGTGAAAAAAATAGAAAAGGGATATTGCTCTATAACAAAACAGCGAAATAATTATTCATTATCTCGCTGTGTAATTAAACCCATGTTTACTCGCAATGCTGATGAGGCAGCCTTTCTATTCCGGGTTAATTGAAGTACAAATATACAAAAAATGGATAACGGTACAAATTTAAAATTTTTTCAATCAGAGTTCCGCACCTGGTACAGAACCACACTGCCCTACAAAGTAAGCGTTATGGCCAAAAATGACATAATCCTCAACTTTACCAAGCGACACGGCTCCTATACTCAAAACGGTAAAGCCTTTGAGAAATGGCAGCAGTTCAGCGAGCAGCGACCAACGTTCCGCGTTCAGAATCAGGAGTGATCCAGCGAGTGTGGTTACGGCAACGGCTCCCATATTGATCCAGTACGGTGGAGTGAGCCGCCCCACCGTCATCTCAACGAATGTGAACCGATAGAAGATGAGGGTGATGATCGTGAGGTAGAGCATCGCCCCCAACAAATACATGCAAAGCGCAAAGAATAGGACCGGCTCACGTGCGGCCGACATGGCGGGCGCCAGCAGCGCTCCGCCCGCGATCGCGAGCCCGCTGGTGCAGCCGCCGGCCACCCTTGCGCCGAAGCCGGCCAGCAAGCCGCCGGCTCCAATGCCGAGCCCGTCCAGCGATCCTCACGCCGGCCACGCCATGCCGGTCGACGGTGTGGTCGAGTCCGGCGCGGGCGAAGGCGCGTCGTTTCGCGACCAAGATTATGAGCAGGCCGGTGCCCAAATTGAAAAGGACACCGCGCAGATGTGGGGACAGTGCGACATCGTCCTCAAAGTGCAGCCGCCGGACATGCACCCGCAGCTCGGTCGTCACGAAGCGGAGCTTCTGCGCGAAAAAGCGACGCTGGTGAGCTTCCTGTGGCCAGCCAAAAACCGCGAGCTGATTGAAAAACTGGCGACGCGCAAAGCGACGGTGCTGGCGATGGATCTGATCCCGCGCATCACCCGAGCGCAGAAAATGGATGCGCTTA
>CALJKQ010000126.1 GCA_937973565.1 uncultured Saprospiraceae bacterium
GACCTCGAAGACTTCAAGCCTACGGTAGATGGTCAATCTCCGCTCGCAAAGGCAACGGATTGGGTGAAATATGGAGAATTTACCAGAGAGACCGATACCATGCCCGGCTTTGCGGGTTCCAGCTGGTACTTCCTAAGATACATGGATGCCACCAACGACAGCGAATTTGCCTCAGCCGAAGCCCTTTCTTACTGGCAGGATGTAGACTTTTACATTGGGGGCGCAGAGCACGCTGTGGGACACCTGATGTACTCCCGGTTCTGGCATAAGTTTTTGTACGACAAAGGACTCGTTCCCGGCAAAGAACCGTTCAAAAAACTGGTCAACCAGGGTATGATCCAGGGCGTTGTAGAATCCATCTACCTGTACAAAAGCCACGATGGCAGCCACCAGTTTTACAGCGAAGACCTGGCCAAAGAAAACAGCGACAAAGAATTTGCCCTTATCCCCGTTCACGTTGATTTTGTAAGTGAATACGGCAGTCCAAGGAGTCACCTGAACAAAGCAGGAATGGCTCAGTTTTTGAATTGGAGACCCGATTATCAGGGCGCTATTTTCCATGTGGCGCAAGGTAGCTTTACCATAGATCAACTACCTGAAGACGCGAGGTTGTACACCAAGTCTGAAGTTGGCAAAATGTCTAAAAGATATTTTAATGTGGTCAACCCCGATGACATGGTAGACAAATACGGCGCCGATTGTTTCCGTATGTACGAAATGTTTTTAGGCCCCATCGAGCAATCCAAGCCGTGGGATACCAAGGGCATTGAAGGCGTATCGAAGTTTATCAAAAAGTTGTGGCAGCTCATGCATAAGGGCGAAACCTTCCAGGTAGCCGACGAAAAGCCCACCAAAGAAGAACTTAAGGTGCTCCACACCGCCATCAAAAAAGTAAGCGGGGATATCGAAATTCTCTCGCTCAATACATCCATACCCGCGTTTATGGTTTGTGTCAATGAACTCAAACGACTGGAATGCAACAAGAGAGAAATCATGGAAAGCCTTACCGCTTTGATCGCTCCGTTTGCGCCCTTTATAGCAGAGGAATTGTGGAACCGACTGGGTAAAACCGGCAGTGTCCACCACAGCCCATTTCCGGTATGCGATGAGTCTTACCTGTTAGAGGACAACGTAGTGTATCCCGTATGCATCAATGGCAAACGAAAAGGAGAACTCACCTTTCCTGCCGCTGCTGATGCCAAAGCGCTGGAGACGATGGCACTTGAAAATGAATTTGTACAAAAGCTGCTCGAAGGGCAATCACCCAAAAAAGTGGTGGTAGTTCCCGGCAGAATGATCAATTTTGTGATTTAAACCGAAGTAAACTTCATGCAAAATAACAAACCCAGCTTATTGGTCCTGGCCGCCGGAATGGGCAGCAGGTACGGCAGTCTCAAACAAATGGACGCCTTTGGTCCCAACGGTGAGTCTATCATCGATTATTCCATCTACGATGCCATAGAAGCCGGCTTTGGTAAGGTGGTCTTTGTGGTGAGGGAGTACTTTCTCGAAGAATTCAAAGCCATGTTTGATGAACGCTTTGGACACAAAATCGAACTCTGTTATGTAACCCAGGAATTGACATCGATCCCCGATGGACTGGTATTCAACCCTGAGAGACAGAAACCCTGGGGTACGGCTCATGCTGTATATGTGGCCTATGAAGCCATTCAGGAGCCTTTTGCCGTAATCAATGCCGATGACTTTTACGGCAGGGATGCGTATAAAGTGCTTTACAACTTCCTTACCCATGACGATGGACCCAACTATTGTGTGGTCTCCTATTACCTGGAAAATACCTTGTCTGAACATGGCACGGTCAACCGGGGCGTATGTACCGCCGATGAAGAAGGTTACCTCATGCACGTTGAAGAATGCACCAAAATTGAAAAGGATGAAAATGGCACCATCACGTATCCTTCAGAAGATGGACCGCGTGTATTGCAACCCAACACCCTTGTTTCGATGAACATGTGGGGCTTCAAACCCAATTACTTTACGTATGCTGAAAAGCAGCTGAGCAACTTTATCATTGAAAAAGGCCACGAACTGAAGTCGGAATTTTACATACCCAGCATGGTCGATAAGCTCATCCACGACGGTGAATTGAAAGTCAACGTATTGAAGACCACCAGCTCTTGGTTTGGCGTTACCTACCCCGAAGACAAAGCCGCGGTGCAGGAACAGTTGAAAGTTCTGATTGACAGTGGCGCTTATCCACAAAACATCTGGGAATAAGATGACAGAAACGGGAAAGTGGCTGATCGCAGTTGGCTTTTTGGTGGTTATCACAGGATTGATTCTCTATTTTTTTGGCAGTCAACTCCGATGGATCGGCCACCTTCCCGGTGATATTAAAATCGAAAAAGAAAATTTCCGGTTTTACTTTCCACTGACCACCATGATTCTGTTTTCATTGGTGGTCAATTTGGTTATCAGGTTGGTCCGCTGGTTGGCACCTTATTTTTCTTAATACCTAAGCACCGCTACCAAACCGGGAAGAGTGCCCAGCGCATCGGCTTCCATGATCACCACTTCCCCTTTATGATCGTACACATCACACAATAATTCGTTGATGTCGTAATCGCGGTTATGGTAATTTTGTTCCATCAACAAGGTGCGAATTCTGCCTTCTCTGGCGGCTTTTACAATTTCCCTGATATCCTGCATACCTTTTCCAAAGCCAATGGCTTCTTTAAAATCGGCTACCCTTTTTTGATTCATTTGAGCCAAATGATCTACCATGTAGGGAAAACACATCTCGCCCAACTCTCCTTCGGATTTGTGGGTATAGTTGCCATGGATCCTGGCGATAATACGATCCTTGTGCTGGGTAACCTGATCAAACATACCCAATTCCTCTACCGGGGCCGCCACAATGATAGGACTGTTATCGGAGCTTTCCTGGTGCAGGTGTTTATCGATCACTTTGAAATAATCGTGAAGACGAATTTCTTCCATGATTGATTTATCCTTTTCAAAGCCCTTTACATTGGCTTGCGGGGCATAAGAAGATGCTCTTCCCGGCTTGGCGTATTCATGGGTGTCTTCATATACATCCGGAAAGTCTGCATTGTGTACCTCAGCCAGTCGGTTGAGTTGACCGGAAAACAAGCTTACCTTTTTTTCACTCAACAAAAGAAGATGGTAGGGCTGAGATAGACCCAGTAAGTAAGCCAGCTCACTCCATGCAAACTCATCGTCAATGACAATTTTTTCCTCTACCTCAAAGGGGAATAAAACTTTTACAGATTGAGTCGCAGAAACATAAAGTCCCAATCCTTTGTCATTGTGCAGGTAATCGATTTGGGCGGTTAAGGCATCTATCTTTTCCCACAGGGCTGTGTACTCTGCGGTGTGGGTATACAGTGCCAGTTTTTCTTTGGCCTTGTGTACTACATTTTTGATTTCAATTTTATCATTGCGTCGCTCCCTCGAAACTTCGTGGGTAGGTACGATGATGCTAATGCAAGTCTCGCCTCTGGTGCGCAGCAATTGTTGGAAAATGTCAGTATTCATAATGTTAGATTTAGAATGAATTCAAAGCCACATTTTGTGTCTTTGTTGATATTGTAAATTAATTCCTATTCACCCAAAATGCCATGATTGTAGGATGGCTTCGGCATGATTAAGATCAGAAAACATATATTTCATAACAACAAATAATAATATTTTTACATTTGTAATCACCTGATTATCTGATACTTTATTTTGTACCCTGTTCTGTGATTTCCTTTTGAATTGCCAAAAAATGTTTATCTTTGCACTCCCTGACACGACCTCGTAGTTCAAGGGATAGAATAGAAGTTTCCTAAACTTTTGATCCAGGTTCGAGTCCTGGCGAGGTCACTTTCCCTTCCAAATTTCACGCATCATGGCAGCAAAAGATTTTTTATCCGGCTTATTCCAGAAAATTCTGGCTGTATTGTTTAGAAACCTCAAAAAAAACATTGCAGGTCCCACCCACGTCCAACACGTAGTCCCCTACCAAGACGCCTGGGCCATCCGCGCCGAAGGCAGCGACAAAATCACCGAAGTTTTCGACACCCAGGACCAAGCCATCGAACGCGCCAAAGACATCGCCTACAATTACCGTTCAGCCGTTGTCATCCACCGCCAAGACGGTTCGATCAGGGACAGGGTCAATTATTAACCCCTATACCCATTTTGAAACACCTGTGGTGGCGACGCAAAATTTTGCGTCGCTACATGCTACCATTTTATAGGCCGAAGGCCTTTAACGTAAATAAAACCCAAAAAATGAAAACAATCAAATTCATTTTTGTAATACTTGCCCCCATCGTGATAATAGCATACACACTGCCCTTCATCGACCACTACCTCAATCCCACGCCCGTATAACATTATCAATCCACAGATGGAAAATTTTCATTTACCTGCTACCCCTCCAAGGGCAGAGACATAGCCACCATGGAGCAAACCAAGCAGGCATACGAAAAGGAACACAAAGTCCGACTGACCCTATGCAGAAAATTTAAAATGAAGCCCCTGCATTTTTGGGAATGGTACGAATACCTGAATAGCCCCTATTATAAAAACTATGGTTATTGCGAGTGATTAATTACTTTTTTGTGTAGGCTCGTAAACTTGCAAGACGGTCTCTTCCCTATCCATCTAGATTTGGAAATCAGCTGTCGGTTTTCACTACACCTAAACCTCTATGGATAGACAAAGCGAGAAAATTCAATATAAAAAACCTGTGGGAACTCAATTTTGGCTAGAATTATCAGATTTTATACCCACCCATATTTCACAACAAATAAATACCGAACCTAGAAACAAAAAAATTATATTTGGCACAAACCAAAAATAATTCAAATTCTCAATATAATATTCTGTCTAAAAACACTCGACAAAATAACATCCTAAAATGATTATATATTAAATGATATCTACTAAATTTACAGAGTTAAAAGTACTAAAATGAATAAGCCCCCGCTCAGCCTTTTGATCTCGTATCTAAGTAACAAGCTTATAAATAAAATATCTGTCTTGAAACCGGTAGGGATTTCGTATATCATGAAAAAACTGCTAATAGACATTTATAAACGTTTAAATACGAAAGTTACTAAGCGAGTAATAAACGTTTTAAAACGTGTACAGACATTTGATGTAATTAATAATCAGAAGATTGTGAATTTAACGGGGTTGCGCCTATCGGGGAGTTGCGGATATATATAGTTGGTGGAAATGGCAAAACGACACTGCAACCATCAGCCGACAGGCATAAACTTGATAACTTTTGGACACTTAACCCGACATTTTGAGTAAATTTGACCGAGACAAAAATTTAATATAAGACGACTTGAAAACTCATCATAAAATAATAAACGGAGACAGCAGACAAATGACTGAATTACCTGACAATTCGCTGCATTTGGCTATTACTTCACCACCTTATTGGCAGTTAAAAGACTACGGAACGGACAACCAAATCGGTTTTCACGACAGTTATGAAAATTACATTAACAACCTTAATTTGGTTTGGAAAGAGTGCTACCGTACTCTTCACAACGGTTGCAGGTTGTGTGTAAACATTGGCGACCAATTTGCCCGAGCTGTTTATTACGGACGTTACAAGGTCATTCCTATTCGTGAAGAAATTATCAAGTTTTGTGAAAACATAGGGTTTGACTATATGGGTGCAATCATTTGGCAAAAGGTGACGACTTCCAACACAACAGGCGGTGGTGTTCAAATGGGTTCATATCCCTTTCCAAGAAACGGAATTTTGAAATTGGATTATGAATTTATTCTTGTTTTCAAAAAATTAGGTGACAGTCCGAAACCAACAAAAGAACAGAAGGAACTTTCAAAAATGACTTCAGAAGAATGGAACACTTTTTTTGCAGGACATTGGAATTTTGCAGGTGCAAGACAAAGCGGACATATTGCAATGTTTCCCGAAGAATTGCCAAGACGACTAATCAAAATGTTTTCGTTTGTTGGCGAAACTGTTCTTGACCCATTCGCTGGAAGTGGAACAACTGCATTGGCAGCAAAAAATACAGATAGAAATTCAGTTGGTTTTGAAATCAATCCTGAATTTATTCCAATCATCAAAGAAAAATTGGAAGTTCATCAGAAAGACCTGCTCGGAACGACTTACGAGTTTTCAAAACAAAAATTATTGACAACCGACTTTGAAAAGGAAATTCAAAAACTGCCATACATTTTCAAAGACCCGCACACACTTGACAAGAAAATTGATGTAAAGAAACTTCAATTCGGCTCTAAAATTGACAAGGACAGTTCAACAAAAAGAGAAGAACTTTTTACAGTTAAGGAAGTTATCAGCCCTGAAAAAATTCGTTTAAGTAACGACTTGACGGTAAAACTTATTGGAGTTAAAGAAGACCCGATAGTTAACGGCAAAGCAACATCATTCTTGATTGAAAAAACCAAAGGGAAGCGAGTGTTTTTAAAATACGATACCGTAAAACACGACAGCGAAAACAACTTGCTTTGCTATCTGTACCTAGAAAACAAAACATTTATCAATGCTCATTTAATCAAAAGTGGTTTAGTGCAAGTGGACAGCGATATTGACTTCAAATACAAAGATAAATTTTTAAACCTTTTTGAATTAAGTAATGGCAAATAGTTACTGGTTAGAACAAGAAAAGGTTTTTCTTGAAGCAATAAAAGATGTTAAAATTCCAAATGAGAAGTTAGCGAAAGTTGATTTTAAATTAATCAAAAAAATTTCAAACATAAACGACATTCCTTCAGGTGGGGGGTGCTATTGGATTTGGACGAATGAGCCTGTATTACATTCGCTTCACAAACACAAAACACCAAAACCTTTTAACGGTGGTGAAATCATATATAATGGAATAGCTAAGGATGATGTTAAAGGTAGAATTTACCATCACTTATTTGGTTTTGAAGATGCGGGTTGGTCTGGAATAAGTATCGATATTTACACGAAAAACTCGGTCTCACATAGAAAAAAAGCCTGTTCACCAACTGGCAAAGTCCCTTACTTAGCAAATAAGCCTATAAAAAGCAAAAATCAATTGCTGCTATTAAATCTATCTTCAAGCGAAAGAAATTACATCAAAAATAAAAAAGGTGATGTTTTCTATTTTCGGAACGGTATTAACATAACAGAAACGAAACATAGAAAGTATGATTTTAAGGCTTTTTATATCACAGGCTTGACCAGCCTTTATTTGGAACACATTGAAAAGAAATGGCGTGAATTTGGTTTACCCAAGCTCTGCTCTTATAGTTCAGGAAGATAATAGTTATGGCAAAAGAATACATATCAGGAACAGACGGATACAATCTGAAGTTCAAAAGAGAAACACTATTAAACTACGGGATGAACCGATGGGGGTTAAACAAAGCTCACAGCGTTGGTTCAACATCCGAGTTAATTAGGACTTGTGCTCCATCAAAATATGAAGAATGGGAGAATTTTTATTTTACACAAGCAAAACAAAAAAAGAAAAATGGGCTTCCTATTACAAGGGAATACATAGCAGGTCTTGGTCAAACTCTTTACATCAAACTTTCAGAAGTTGTTCAACACGAACTTGAACAGATTACAGAAGAAGAATGTGTTGATTACGCCTACAACCTTGTTCTTAATCGAACTTATGAAGGTTACAAAACAGAAATAGAAACAATTTACGGACAGCTCGAAGGTGCAATTGGTCAAAAAATTCAGCCGGCACCCGACAATTGGGATAGAACTTACAGTGTAGATTTCTTTGTAAAACTAAACGACAAGCATATTGGTATTCAAATTAAACCTATCGCATCGGGTCAGGCACTAAATCAATACCAATGGATTGAGATGCACCGAAAAAACCACGAGAGATTTGAAAAGGAGTTTGGTGGTAAAGTGTTTTTTGTTTTTTCAACAAAGAGTTCAAGCGGGACAAAAAAGATTTACAATACCGAAGTTATAGACCAAGTTATAACAGAAATCAAGCGACTGACAACGTGAGAACTATAACCACATCCGCCAGCATCGGTTTGCCGCAATGGCGGGTGACGTGCTTTTCTATGACAATTTTGTTCTGAGCCGAAATATAGGGCTTCTATTGAACTTTTGTGCTCCAAACACTTTGGTTGGGACACGTAAAAATCCGTCACTTAGCCAAGCCGTAAAACATTCTACCCAATAATTAAAATGAAAGTAATCTTCTTAATCATATCTTATTATTGCAACATTTCAATATGTGCAAGTCAAATTGTGATGGCAAAAGGAGACACTTTATATGTAATTGCAAAATCAGGACTCCAACTTCGAGAAAAACCCGGTTTGAAGTCGATTAAAATTAAAAATGTTGAATACGCTGACTATGTTATTCTGGATTCTCAAATGGCAATTATAGATACCATTGAGCATAGAATTGGCCATTGGTCTTTGGTAAATTACAAAAATAGAAAAGGCTACATGTTTGATGGTTTTTTAATAAAAAATCAACCACCCACATTTGAAGAAATAGCCAATGAAGATCTTGTTGGATACATGTTAAGGGTTCATAAATTTAACCCAGATATGAATTGCATTATAAATTTTGAAATTCCATCTGATTCAGAGACCTCAGGTGGGCCCACTAGTGTAATGAAACTTTCCGAAAATCTTGTGTATAGATTTGAAACAAATTATGAGTGCAGGACCCATCAGTTTATATACACTAAGAATTACAGACAAAGTGAATTATTTTCTTTAATTGATTTATTCTATTCATTTTCCAAAAAAAACAAACATATTGGAAAAACTGATTGGAAATCAATTTTTAACTTTGACAAATGGACAATAGTTTTGCCTGGTTATGGAATAGGATTTGATTATCACGTTAAAAAAAATGAAGCGTTGATAGCATATTATGAATGCAATTAATAAATTGTGCAGGGCAATGCACTGGACAGATAGATTTGCTTTATATGTAATAGTCGAGACTTGATCTGACAGTTGTTGGTAAAAAAGGGATAATCAACCGCTTCACAAATATAACCATTGTTCCGTGAA
>CALJKQ010000127.1 GCA_937973565.1 uncultured Saprospiraceae bacterium
GACTTTTCAGGTGGGAATTTTGGGTACTATAAATGAAATCGGCCGGAGCAGGCAGCACAATGCTGATTTATTGTATCTTTAAGGAAACAATTATTGCGGCCATGCGAAATCTAATTACCCTGGTTCTTTTGATCTTATCTACCCTCAGTCATGCCAATGACTCTCATGAACCGTCTGCCTGCAACATCACTTCGTTTGTAGCGGAGTATAATCTGGCCAGCTGCGATGGTGAAATCGTAAAAATTGTATTCAATTTTACGGCTACAGAATTTGGTGTAAATGGTTTCAAAATAATCGGCCCTATGGGTACGCAAACTTACGAGTTGGGCGATGACTATGTATATACCGTTATTGCCAACTGCAGCGAGCCCATCGAACTTACCTTACAGGACAACAACTCGCCCAATTGCAGCATGACCATTGAGTTGGAGCCGGAATGCTGTCCCTGCGAAGTCACCAACATAATAACAGAAACCAGCTTATGCAACAATGGCTTATTTACCTTATGGGCCAACTTTAATATTACCTCCGGGTCCTGCCTCACTAATGGCTGGACGGTCACAGCCTGTGGCAATACCTACACCATGCAGGAGGGACCCAACGCCTATTTTGCTACCGGCATTGTTTGTACTAGTGCATTTTTTGTGGCTGAATTCTGCAGCATAGAAACGGGTGAGTGCTTCACCAAAGAAATAGAAAATCCTTGTTTTGGAGTTACCGCTTGCGAGTTGACTGCTTTCAATGCCAACTATGTACCGGGGGGCTGCAGCGGTGAAATCAAAGCCATAGAATTTAACTTTACGGGCACGGGATTTGGGAGCAATGGCTATTATGTGCACAATGGCAGTGAAGAGCACTTTTATGAACCGGGTGATCCTCAAATATTTGAAACCCCTGCAGAATGCGATGGTCCGGTACAACTTACCATTGTAGATGCTGATGATGCCAGTTGCACCCTTTCTACCACCCTGGATCCTGCATGCTGCCCCTGTGAAGTATCCAACATTGAAGTATTTACCGGCCCTTGCAACAACGGTGTTTTTGCCGTTGAAATAAGCATGGATATCAATGCCGGATCTTGTCTTTTCGGCGACTGGACCCTCACCGTAAACAATGTTATCTATCCCCTTACCTTTGGCGGCACCAATTGGGTGGCTACGGGCATCAGCGCCACAGATTCTCTGGTGACCCTGGAGATTTGTAATCCCAATGCAGCCTGGTGTGAAATAGTAATTGTGCCCAATCCTTGCTGGCAGGGAGGAAGCGGCAATTGTGTCATCAATTCATTTACGACTGCTTATGATACCAGTCTTTGCAATGGCGAGTTGGCTGGCATTGTTTTTGAAATCAATGCAGTTAATTTTGGAAGCAATGGTTTTACGGTTACCAATGGTTCGACAACAGAAACCTATTTACCGGGTGATGATTATGTGTTTTATGTTCCTGCCAATTGCAGCAGCAATGTGGTGTTGGTAATACAGGACATCAATAATCCTGCCTGCGGAGCAACTGCTGTTGTGGCAGAAGCCTGCTGTCCCTGTGAGGCAGATGTTTTCCAGGTATGGGCGGGCGATTGTGTGAATAATGCTTTTGAGGTACTTGCTGCTATAACTATTGAAAGTGGGTCCTGCTTTTTTGGCAACTGGCTACTCATCATCAACAACGATACGTATCCTATGTTATACAATGGCAACTCATGGATTGCTGAGAATGTGAGTTCATCGGATTCCCTGATTACAGCCTTTATTTGCCACCCAGCTACTGCCTTTTGTGAGCAGGTAAGTTTTGTCAACCCTTGTTACAATGGCAATACAGCTTGCAGCATCAGCAATTTTGAAGCTGCTTATTCCCAAAACTACTGCGACGGTGAATGGGCAGGTATATTGTTTAATGTAAGTGGCAGTCAATTGGGTTCGGCCGGTTTCACCGTAAGTGGTGGTGGAAATTCAACAGTTTATTACCCCGGCGATGATTACCTGTTTTTTGTCCCTGCGATGTGTGGAGATTCTGTGTTACTTACCATTACAGATAATGCAGACACAACTTGCACCGCCAGCTATTTGTTGGGCCCTGCCTGTTGTCCCTGTGAAGTGAGCGGTATAGAAGCAGAAACATTTGATTGTATCAACGGCAGCTTTGGTCTGGAAATATTTATTGGCATAGAAGGCGGTAGTTGTTTCTACGGACCGTGGACCGCCACGGTAGGCAACAATGTATACCCGCTTACTTATAATGGCTTGCATTGGACAGCCACCGGTATTACCTCTGCTGATTCTATTGTAGTTATCACCATTTGCCACCCGGCAACAGGATATTGTGAAACCATTGAGATTGTCAATCCTTGTTTTAATGCATCCAGCAATTGTTCATTGACCAGCTTTACAGCTGCTTATGTCAGTGGGGGCTGTGATGGAGAATTGACGGCCATTTCCTTTGCCTTTGCGGGCAGTGGGTTTGGAACCAATGGGTATTACATCACCAGTGCCAATGTGACCCAGACTTACGAACTGGGCGACAGCAACGTATTCTACTTACCTGCTCTTTGCGGGGATTCGGTTTGGCTGGTTATATCCGATGTGGCCAATAGCGGTTGCACCCTGAGCACCCTATTAGGTCCAGCTTGTTGTCCTTGCGAGCTCGACACCATTGAAGTAGCCACAGGTCCCTGCAACGGGGGTAGCTTCAACATAGAAGCCTCCCTATTTATTACAGGGGGCTCTTGTTATTTTGGTGACTGGACCCTGACTGTGGAAGGATTGACCTACCCTCTGATATTCAACAACAACGGAGAACTGGTAGCCAACATCAGCGCTGCCGGTCAATGGGTTGAACTCATCTTTTGTCACACCGCCACTTCCTTTTGCGATACGATAATAGTAGAAAATCCATGTTTTTCGACTTCCAACAACTGTGTATTTAATATTGAGTCTGTCGCCCTCGAAAATGTTACCACAGCTGTCAATGGTGTAATCAAATTAGGAGGCGTTACCAGCTGTTCAGCCATTTATGATTTGAAGGTCAATGGTGTGCCACATGAAGACCTGCTGATAGAAGATAACTATATTTTCGCCAACGGCTTACCCATCGAAGCACCCATGTACCATTTTGAGGTGTGTAACCTGGATACGGTGATTGTATGCGCAGATACTACGGTGGTCAATCCGTATTACACGGTTTCTACCCAGGAAAACGAGAATTTATCGAAGCTGCATTGTCAGAACAATACAGTCCTTATATATGCCAATAGCATCGAAACAGCCTCTCTCATGGATCTTCATGGCAGAATTTTGGAAACCTGGACGGTGGAGTCAAATGACATGCATGTGATTTCCCACAACATTCCGGCGGGACTGTATATTGTAACCGCAGGACAAGGAGCGGCAAAGAAAACAGCAAAGTGTTGGATATTCAGATAGTGTATAAAATCAATACGGATCAACGTCCACAACTACCCTTACTGACTTCAATTCTTTGTCGTTTTGGAGGCGGTCTTTAATCTGAAGCAACAGATGTTTGGTTCGGTTGATCAGGGCATCGTCTTTCTCCAATTTGATTACAATTTGGCGGATGTATTGATTCCTGATCCTGGAAATGGAAGGTGTGAGGGGTCCTTTGACCCTTTCGCCCAAAGCATCGAATAGGTCTTTGTGCCAGAACAATGCTGCTTTGATGGTCTTGTTGAGATCAGCATGCCGCAGTTCGATCACGATCATTCGACAAAAAGGTGGAAACCAAAATTGTTTTCGTTCTGCCAATTCACGCCTTGAAAAGGCTTCGTAGTTGCCCTGAACGATTTCGTTGACTACCGGATGTTTGGCAGCGTAGGTTTGAATCATTACCCTGCCTTTTTCATGCCTTCTTCCTGCCCTGCCTGCCACCTGCGTGATGAGTTGATAAGCCCGTTCTACCGCTCTGAAATCTGGGAAACGAATCAAGGCATCGGCGTCGATGACACCAACCAGGGCCACATGATCAAAGTCAAAACCTTTGGTCACCATTTGTGTGCCTACCATCACATCGATTTCACCTTTGGCAAAGGCCAGAATGAGTTTGTCTTGTGCTGCTTTGGTGCGGGTGGTATCAAAATCGAGTCTCGCCACCTTCACCTGAGGGAAATACTGTTGAACAACAGATTCTATCTTTTCCGTCCCAAAGCCGATATCTCCCAAATCGGGGCTGCCACAATCGGGACATTGCTGTGGGTTACGCGTGCGGTGCTGACAGTAGTGGCACGACAATTCATCGGAAAACTTATGGTATGTCATGTTGACATCACATTGGATGCACATGGCTGTCCAGCCACAACTGCGGCATTGGATGGTGGGCACATAACCGCGTCGGTTTTGAAAAAGAATGACCTGCTTGCCCCTTTCCAGTACCTCCTTCATGGCTTTTTGAAGGGGCACACTCAATACAGGTTTGAACCTGCCGGTCCTGCGTTCGTAGGCAAGATCGATGATGTCGATGTCGCGCATCGGATCGACCGAGCCGGCGACGTGGATGACGTTGGGATCGTCGAAGCAGCGGACCATCATCAAGATGGCGCTGGTCTCGCGGATGTTGGCGAGGAACTTGTTGCCGAGGCCTTCGCCCTCGGACGCGCCCTTGACCAGGCCGGCGATGTCGACGATCTCGACCACCGCCGGGATGATCTTCTGACACGGGATGTGCTTCTGGATCCGCTGCAGCCGCGGGTCCGGCACCGGCACGATCCCGACGTTGGGATCGATC
>CALJKQ010000128.1 GCA_937973565.1 uncultured Saprospiraceae bacterium
CGCTTAATTTCGCTTTCCAATTAGGCGATGAGACTTCCTTTTTTAGAACATTCAGCTTATAATAATTATTTCTACTTAAGTGGCTTACATTTCCAGCATTCTCTTCCGAAATGAAAATTTCATCAGTGCCATCTGTAGCAAACTGAACTAATGCCATACCTTCTTTTCTACTACCCTCATCGGTTTTTCCAACAGCTACCTGAAATGGTTCTTTATAATCGACGACAACTTGCCCTCCAATTTCAGTTCTAATTTCCTTTACATGAACTGAAGATTCTCCGTCTCCCGAAATATAGACTGTAGGTAAAAGTTGTTTTGGTGGTACTGGTACATGTCCATTCTCGTTATAAACAACCTCTTTCCCGTTTTCAATTTTATAGAACTTCACTCCAAGCTCTTGTAAAAACTGTGTGATTACGATAGCCGAAATACATTGACTGAAAATTGGAATATTTTCAACTTTACTTTCTCCAGACATAGCGTTTGAATTAATACAATGCATTCCATAAATACTTCCATGCTCGTCAAAAAGGGGACTACCTTCATGTCCTTTGTAACCTGAAATACTCAGCTCAATAGCAGCTAATTTGGAGTTGTTATACAACTGTCTAGTAATGAGCCCTTTTAAAGGAAAGCTGTCAATAATAAATGGCGTTGTCATATTCCACTCAATTTCGTCGGCCGCCTGATTGTACAAATAGTTTGAACTGCCCGGAAAGGGAAACCCGAGTAGCATGAGTTCTTTACCTTTCTTATAATTTTCACTGGTGTCACAAAATCTTGCATATTCACTGTATGTAAATTCTGGCACACCGTCAAAATGCAATAGTGCCATATTATATTGTGGATTAAGTATAGTATTGACCCTAGTAATGTTGGTGCCACAATTAATAAAAATTGTCTTCAAATCAATAATTGAATCATTAGCGGTAAATCCAAATGACGATTTTAATTTTTCATAATCGCTGTCAGGAAGTATAATACTTTGTTTAAAGGCGTTATATTTTTCTATATATGGATGGGTTGGAAAAAATTTGCTGGCAATGTCAAACGTGGTCAAGGCACATCCAAATTCATTAACAAAAAATATGGTCGAAGATTCTTGAGTTATCAAATCTGATTCAAATTTTCTGCTAATTGCGAAAAGCGGTCTTGTAAACTGCTCTATTTTTGGTATTACTTTTTCAAACATAAATTTTCATTTATTGTAGACTGTCTATGCATGTCCGCTAACGTTTTCGGGTTTTGCGTTCGGGCGGGTTTCGGAGCACAAAACTGTCTGCCCGCACTGAACTTGATACGAAGCACAAAGCTTCAATTAACCACTGAACCCGCTTTTTTGCCAAACGCCTGGTATGCCTTAGTGCTTCCTTAGTCATGGTAGCATTCTAAATTTTGACTAACCACTGTGTCCCTGTTAATTGTCTAAAGTTGCTTAAAACTAGATGACTATAAAACAGTTCAAACTCTTCAATTTTAGAGTATTGTTCGTTGAGCTTTCTAAATGAAGAGGAATAATATTGATTTTCGGACATTAAAGAAACAATCTGCTTTTTGAAGTTAATTATAGCTGATCGGTTATTTTCATCTGTTTTGTAATTGTCGCTGTTTATGCTGTTAATAGTGTTAATCAAATCAAAGTTTTCAATTATTTCAGGCTCACTGAAAGCTATTGAAAATGTTCCTGATTGAACGTATGTATTCCTATGGTGTGTATTTAGTTCTGAAGCTCTTCGAAAATTAGAAATATCAATTATTTGTCTATTAAGATGAGCTTGCACAAGTTCGTTAACATCATGTAAAGCTGGCGATGCGTAAACAATAAAAATTTTCGTTCCAAATTGATTGTCAATATGCATCAATAAGTCCTGTTGTTCTCTGTAAATGTCATAACGATAATAAGGCTCATTCCAATGAGACCACTCGCTACCAAGTGGTATTGTAATGAATGTTGGTTTTTTATATTGAAACAAAAGATTTGTTTTTATAGATGGAATATTATCAAGCGTTATACTGAGAAAGCGTTCCATTTCGTCTGCGATTTCTCGTAACTCCCAGCCTTCAAATGATGGATAGAACCTAAATGAATGTCCTAATCTTCTCCAAAGTTCTCTATTCGATGAAAGAGCAGAGCTATCAAATCCTAAACTGCCTTCTTGAACTTGACCGAGTGGAAAATATACATCTGTTTGGCGCGCTAATTCAGAATTGAAATAGTTCTCGTATGTTTTTTCTTCAAATTTTGCCCGCATAATTCTATTAAGATTTTGATTGTTTTCTTAGCCCATTTACTGCTGTCGCAATATCTTGTTTCGATGTATCAGCACTCCATTCTTTCCAAAATTTAACTGTAGCACTTTCAGGTTTGATATTTGGTTCATCAATTATAATTCTTATAGGAAGTAAAGATGCGTCACCAACAACCAAAGCCTCTCCAATATCTAAAATTGGAAGTACGTCTGTCAATCCAGATAAATTGTCAGGAAGCAAACGTTTAATTACAACTTGGTCTTCTGCATTTGATAATCTCAATGCAATAAAGTTATTACATTGACTTAAAACCGTTCTATTTACTTCTGCTGGTCTTTGGCTTATTACAGTCAAACTAACTCCATATTTTCTTCCTTCTTTTGCAATTCTTTCAAAACTCTTCAAACCCAATTCAGCGGCTGCATCTTGATTTGTTCTTTCAGGAATATAAAGATGAGCTTCATCACAAAGCAAAGCAATCGGATGTTGGTTTTCCCTAATTGTCCATTGTTGAACTGTAAAAACAAGCCTTGCTACTAATCCAATGACTAACGGAAGTACATCAGATGGAACTTCTGAAAAATCAATAATTTTTACACCAGCATTCTTAGGGTTAGAGGTTGTTCCAAACATTAATCGCTCACAAAGTTTATTCAACCAATTAATGTCTAATTCGTCATTAGAAATTTGAAAAAGAAAACCCAGACGTTTATCTTGCTTTTTTGCTTCCAGTCTTTGAATAAATCTGGACAATTTCCCATTAAAATCACCATTTCTTCCTGCTGTAGTTGCTCCAGCAACTCGCTCTGTATCCAATCTTCTCAATTCATCTAAAACTGCTTCAAGATTATATGGTATTGGACTGTCAATTGTTATATTATCTTTAAACTGACTATCACCAGAACTTTCTAAAAATTGAATTTTTTCGCTAAAAACAGTTCTTGAAAAAACCATTGCTTGATTGGGGGCGTTGCTATCACTTCTGTCAAGAAGCATTGCAAGCATTTCTTCATATGTAAGAAGCCAATAAGGCAACATTAAAACACCATTCTCTAAATTTCCTGTCTTGCCTAAATCGGAAGGATTTGCAATACGTAAGTGTTGCAACCCGTTCATATTAAAATCTTTACCACTATACTCCCCGTGAATGTCAAACAATATGCAATTAGCCATAGGAAGCTGTGCGATTTGCTCTATTAGTTTTGCAACACACCAAGATTTTCCAGAACCTGTACTTCCAACTATTACCGCATGTCTTTGAAATAATTTATCCCCATCTAAAAATGCTTGTGCCTGTTCATCAATTGAGTACTTTCCAACAGTTAATGGAACATTATAATTTTTATGACTTGAAATTGTTGTCATAAATTTTGTGATGTTTTCGCCATCAATTGGAAAACATTGTGCTTCAATTTCAGGAACTGTATCAAGATTGCGTTTAAAAACATTTTCTTTAAGTCCATGTCTATCTAGTAAAGTTCCAATAAGATTAACTTTGAGAATGTTCTCTGTAAAAAGAAATCCACTTAAACCCAAATCACTTTCAACTGAACTTTCATCATCTGCTGCTTTTCGAGTTATTCTATTTATCAATCCTATTAAATGTTGTCCAGCTTTTGCACTTCTAATAGCTATGAGTTGGTTTACATGAAGTTTTCTAAGCTTCTCCAACTCTTGAACTTTGATAATTACTGTTGCTGTATCAACACTGAAAACTGTTCCGATTGCCTGACTGTCGTCAAAATTAAATATTCGCATTTTAGTTTTTTATTAGTTTGAGGTACTCAGAAAGTGCCCAATAATTGACATCAGGTATTATTAATTCACCCGTAAAGGAAGATGAGTAAACACGAGTATCTTTTCCGTTGGCTTCTTCAATTAATATGTATTGTTTACATGCTGCATCAATTATTGACTGCTTTGTTTTTGGTGTTAGCTCTTTTGTAATTACAATTATTGGCTTGCCACTTTTAATTTGTGCTATTAATTTTGGTTGGACATGAATATCATTAAAGCCATAACCTATGCAGAGAAATGAAGTTGCCTTTTCAATTTCATTATCAGCTTCGGTAAAAATTGTTCTGAATGGTTCCAATTGTGTTTCATAATACTTGGAAAGCCCAGGTGTTACAATTAATGGTTTATGATTTATAGGAATAGTTGAACGATATGGTAATCGTCTGTCCGTTTCTTCATTAGACTTGAACCAATCTAAAGAACCATGAACCTTCCATATGTTCACTTGTCCTTTAAAGCCATTTAATTTTGTTAGGTCTTGTTGATGTATGCTCTTGGAAAAATGTCCTACAAAATTTTGAGAAAATCCAGTACAGATAAAAGCACTAGAAAAGCTTGCAGCATATTCTGCTAATCTATCATAATTGGTTGTAACAATTGATACTTTTCTTTGAGCGGCTTTTAAAAGATGAGTTGTCAATTCTGCCAAAGGGAATTCTAACTTTCCTTCGAGTAAATTTTCAAATGCTTCAATGTCATGCTTATTTACGAGTGACCAAGTTTCAAAAATCACCTTTTCTAATACTGTTTGTCTTAATTGTATTTGAAGTAATGTTGTTTCTAAATCATTTACTTTATCAAGATTTGATTTGAATTCTTCGAATTGGGCAATGTCGTCAGGTTCTGAAAATGATATATTGTTTTTTAAATGTTCTCCGAGTGTCCACATTGAAGGAAGACCGAAAGGAACGGATGCTCCACTTCCGAGAATTATTAACGGAACTCGGTTTGTCCAATCTTGTATCAATTTTAGTAAAGCGTCAATTTCCATTCTTATCGTTTTGTTTGTGTCGGTGTCATTTTAACATGAGGCATAATGGTTTGCGGATTGGTGTAGTGGCAGATTTTTAGCACAAATATTCAATCGAAGAACTGCACTTGAACCCACCACAAAACTGTCATACGAAGCACTGCACCCGCTGTTTCGCCAAACCGCTGTTGGTGGTTGGGCTTTATGTCTGTCCGTTGTTTTCATTCTTCAACTTTATTAAAAAGTCTTTGTATTCTTTAAACTCTGTGTCTGTTGGGTTTACCTGAATTATGAAGTTTACCTTGCCCAATAGATGTTCTAAATAACTTCTTCTCTTTATCCCTTTACGCTCCATATGATTTGCTAAGCCAAATTTCTTAATATAGTAAATTTCTTGTCTAACCTTGTTTCGTTTATGAAATACAACTTGTGGTTTTTGGTTTACTACGATTCCAGTAACTGTTTGCCTTTGATTTGGTTTCATCAATTTTACTTTCTCTGGATGAATTACCAAATCCAACTTTTTAATTACTTCGGTTACAAAATTTAGGACTGCATTTTCATCAAAGTCGCCAGAAAAAGTTAAATCATCCGCATATCTAGTGTATCGAATGGAATACGATTTGCAAAATTCAGAAATTTGATTGTCAGCAGGTAAGAAGAATAAGTTTGAAATGTAGGGGCTTGTTGGTGCACCTTGTGGCAATGAGTTGTCCTTTGTGCAGAGCTTTGCAAGTAAATTGGAGATTAAGCCAGAATAGCCAAGAGATTTAAAAATTTGCTCAACAGATTTTGTTTTTATAGAAGGAAAGAAGTCCTTCAAGTCCAAGGTAAAGACTTTTGGCTGTTTAGGATGAAATTTCAAATTTTCAACTATACTAACTTTTCTTTTGTAAGCCTTAGCATAGGGACTAACTTTTACTTGTTGAAGAATATTTTGCAGTATCCAGGTTTGAATTTCTTTTAAACTTGGCAAAGGTTCAGAAATCGTTCGGGTCTTTCCGTTCTTCTTCTTTATTTCGTAATCAGTATAGAATGATTTAGTATAAAATACCGCTTTTTTGATGTAGGTTTTTTTGTAACCAACAAGGCAAGAAAAGTGTGATGTGTTATAAATTACTGGAACATTATTGTCAAAAAGAGGCTTAGCGTAATCTAAGCAACGTTTAATATTTTGTTCTGAGTAGCCTGAATTTGAGGCTGCCTTCTCGAATGCTACTTTATACTGTTCAAATTCCATTTCTCAATATCGTTAATTGAGTGGGGGGCGCAGCCCCCACACTCAAGTTAGTGAATACGGGCTTAAAAGGGGTGCAGCTCTGCGGAACCCCTTTTAAGTCCGAGAGCTTGAAAGCCCATTCAATTACAGAGCAGTGACTCACGGCTCTGGTATCAGTCGAAACTGATACAATATTTTGAGAAAGAACTAAAATGTCAACTCGTTTTGACGTGGAACGAAAATAGTGTTTTTGTCAATACGTGGTATCTGACTTTTTAAATCTTTCTCTATCCATTCATTTTTATTTGTTTTTTTGTATTTGGTTTCTAAAATTCTTAGTAATTCAATCCCCTTGTCTGTTAGAACAATTCGTTTTTCATTGTTTGTCACTAATCCATCAATTATTGCTTGATTTGTTTCAACAGCTATTTGATTGAAATCAATTCCATTTCTTGTTAAACGCTTGACTGAACCATTCCTATGAATTACATCAAGCAAAATAAATAAGTTGTTTTCCTTCATAGTTTAATATCTTGAAAATGGTGCTTCGTAAATTTCTCCACTTTTTCTGTGTTCTTTCCAAAATATTGGGAAGGTGTTGTCAGGGGTTCTCATTAATGTAATTAGAGCTTCTGATTGATTGTAGCCAAAGCTGAAATGATTTGCAGGTATAAGCTTCTCAATTTCTTTCATAATCTTAATTTTTTCTTCTCTTTCAGGTGAATCATAATAATCTGAAATTCCTTTACTTGTGATAAGGTCAGTATAATAAGCAACATTAAATTTCTCTAAGAATTCTGTTGAATCTGACTGTGATACAAGAGAAATTACGTTTAAACTGGAGGGTTCGATATTCCGATTTGACAATATTTCTAACAGAGTTGCTTCAATTGTTTCACCTGAACCCAAGTAATCATCGAGCAGGAAAATGGCATCAGTTTCCTCTAATTTAAAGTCGCCTGATTTTATTGTTTCATAAGATTCAATTTCATAGAACTCAATATCCTTGTAGCTTGGTAATAGTGGCTTAATTGCTCTAAGCATATAAAGAATTGCATGTCCGCTTTTGGTTTTCTTCTCGTCTTCAGGTCTCATTACAGGAAACAAAATAATCCTTTTAAGTTTACTTAGCTTATCTTTTTCGACTGATTCCAAAATGCTTATTATTTTACCTTGATACTCTCCAAAAGTTATCCAAGTATATCGTTCGGCAAGTTCAATGATAAGTTCTCTCTGTTCGTCATTCAAATTTGAAAGTAGTTTACAAAAATTAGAGAAAACAATTTTGTTTCCTTCTTTGTCTGTCCACCTTTTGTCGTTAAAGATGGTATAGAGTTTTGTAACTGATGTGATATCCATATTTCTGTTATGTCATTTTAGCCTTGCCACCAACTTGTATATATCCGCACGCTCCCCAATACCAACAATTGGGTATATTTTTGCAATGAATTGATTTTCAGTAATTCTATCTACAATTAAACCTCTGTAAGCGTTTACAAACGCTCCACCAACACCTACTGCTTTCCCATCTTTATCTCCTCGCTGATCCGCGTCCCAAATTTTCATATTCCGTACTTTAATGGCTATAAAATTACCCCTCAATTGGGAACTTTCCAAGCATAAAATAAATTTCAAAATAATATTTTACGTGCCACATATCCGAATAAAACAATAAGGGGAATTGAATGAACCAAAAGCTTCTTAACCAAATAATATTTTGAGAGTGGAATTTTGTCTAATTTAGATTTAATCATACTTAAACCCAATCATGCCCAAAAATTCTCTCACATCCACCAATAGTATGCATGCCCCTGCACAGATATACGTCTCATTTAATTTCAATTTTACCGCCCCTGCCACCTGGCCATCAAAGAGATTGTGTGTATGGGAAACGCTTAAAATATTACCAGGTCTTATGCTAAGCCTTAACTTATTTCAACCCAATGCTTTATTTGAATAGTTTTTGCGAATTTTAAATGGATTTCCGCATACTGATTGAGATGAACAGGGTTGGGGTAGGGGTCAGAAACGATGCTTTTGACTTTGTTTATATAACCGTGTATCGCTCTTTTCTTCCGCTGCCTTTTTTAACATGTTTGGAAAATAATACTTTTAGCTACAATTATAAACTCACCTCATTCTTTACGATCTTCATCATCTTCTTTTAAAGCAGCCTGGTCGTTGTTTCTTTTTCGGGTGAGGGGTTGAGGTCCATGGTCGCAGCCGCCGGTCATGGCTTTCATGTGGGTGCCTTCTTTGGCCCGGAATCCGGGTTGTAGCAATACCTTGCCGGAGGTCATAAAAATGCTGTCAAAGTCGTTGACGCCGGGTACCAGGGTAGTGGCCGTAATCTGATTGTTGCTTTCATAGGTTAACTTGCCTTTCAAAGAATCTTGCAGTGTTATATTATCTACACAGTAATTTCTTTGCCATACCCCTCTGCCCCAGGTGCCTAAGGTGATCATACCTTTACTTTCATCAACCATGATGTCGATCACGGGAGAATGAGGAAGGTTGTCGCCTATATCCACCCAGGTATTGCCCGCCCAGTCTTTGGCATAGACGGTGATATCCGTGCCGATGTATATCTTTTGGAGGGTTACGCCAATAGAATTGACCACTACATTGGGCAAATTAAGAGAGATGTTAGACCATGTAGCCCCTCCATCGGTGGATCTGAATACTTTTTGTCCACTAATTAAGCCTCCTATGGTAAGGTACACATCTGTAACTGCATAGGGATCCGGGGCGATATCGGTAAAAGTAAAATTACCGGATGGCAGTCCCGTGATACTGGGTGTCAATATAGAATAGGGACTATCTGACCGCCATATAACATTACTGGATGCTGCAAACAAGCGGTAAGGGGCAATAGGTGAAAGGGCCATAGCCTGGTCTCCAGCGACAGCATAACTAACCCACGAGCTGCCTTTGTCATTGGAATGATAAATATTGGTAGTAGTGCCGGCAAAAACCCTGCTGGTATCTACCGGATGGGTGATCAAAAACTTACCTCCACTTGGCTGTGGAGTGACAATAACGCCTGCACCAGTGGTGTATTCGAATCGAGCTACACTTGCATTGGCATTGGCATAAAAGATATTGGGATTGTTGGACTGAAATGCCACACAACTGCCATCGGCACCCCACATGTGGGTAAAGTTTTTGGTGCCGGCACTTCTGTATTTGGTACCATTGTCTTGCGTGCCTCCGGCCAGAATGTAAGTAGTCTTATTATTGTATTGGCTCAAGTTGTAAAACATATTGGCTTGTAAGCCTTTTGAAATATTTTTCCAGGTATTACCCGAGTTGGCAGACTCCCAGATGCCGCCATCGTTGCACGAATACAATTTATTGTTTAAGGGGTTATAAGCCAGGGCATGATGATCACAATGCACATAAGCAGTAGCACCCTGTGTCTCTGTCCAGCCTGTATTATTGGTAAAGGTATTGCCACTGTCTGCCGACCTCCAAATGTTGATGCTGCCAATGATAACCCTGGATGTACTATCCGGGTGTACGGCCATACAAAGATCGTAGAATGCCTGAGAGGCTGCATCATTGCCTGCCAAATCGTAGCCCAGCACATTGGGGGTGTTGGCCAAACGGGTGAAATTGACACCACTGTCATCGGATCGGTAAACGCCGGAAAATTGACTGAGGACTCCAGTGTTTCCATGGAAAGCATACACCTTGTTGGGTTCAGATGGAGAAAAGGCAAGGGAAATTCTGATAGAGGCAGGACTGGGGTCTATATTTCTGCTGCTTCCTGTCCAGGCGATACCACCATTTGTACTGTAAAATAAACTATCATCGGTAGCGGCTACCACGTCGTTGCCGCTTCCGGGTTTAAAAGCAATATCATAGTGCAGACCATCTCGGGTTTTTGTCCAGGAAGTACCACCGTTGGTTGTTCTGAAGATGCCATCATTGGTCACCGCCAGGAGAACATTGGCATTGGTTGGATTTTGAACCAAATTGAAACCCACCAGATTGGTAAAGCCACTGGTCACCGGTAAAGACCCTACAAAGGCCCAGGTGGCGCCAGCGTCCGTAGATTTCATGACGCCCTGGCAAAAGTTGGATCCCAGGTTATTGGGTCCATCTCCCTGCCCGGTAAGGATATAAACGGTATTGGCGTTGTTGTAACTGACTACAATGCCCGAAACGCCAATTGAGGGTATGGTATCGGTAAGACATTTCCAGCTTTCTCCGCCATCTGTGGTTTTCCATAATCCTCCAAAGGGCGCTCCTATGTAAAATGTACTGGCATCGGTAGGGTGAAAGGCTATGCGATCAAACCTCCCGGTACCATTGGCGTAAGAGTTGTCAGCATTGGGACTGTATCCGCTGGTATCACAGCCTATGGGTTCCCAGCTACCGGGTAAGCTGGATCTGGCGCTTTTGTTTTTTGTCCTTTCTCTTCTGAGTTCTTCGACCAATTCGAGTTTTCTTTTGGTGATATCTACCAGGTTGCCATTTTCATCCAGCCTCCTCCTCATGTACCACGACCACCTCCACCAATGTTTGTACTTGGGCAAACCGTCGCCACCATTTTCTCTTATATCTGCCGGACTCGCAGCATAGATGGAGTCAACGATGCGCATGATCTCATCATAGTTTTTTTTATTTTTTATTCTATCATTGAGTTGCTCTCCGAGCGATTGGCTACCTGCTTTTGCAGCCAGGATGAGGAAGATGAAAATAAATATTTTGTGTTTCATGGTGTTTGTCGTTGGTGGAGGAAGGCTTGATTTTTAGTGTCTCGTGCTTTGCCTGGTCGCCCGCTGTTCGCTGGGGTGCCGTAAACAGAAAAATAAATATTATTGTAAAGTGATATAGAATTTGCCCGAACCACTCAAGGGTGCTTTTTACTTTGCTTTTCCAGTTGGGTGAGGCGCAATTCATAACTTTTCAGTTTTTCTTCTTGCTGTAAAATGTACAAAGTCAGCTCCTCAATTTTTTCAATTAATACCTTATTCATATTACCCAGCAGGATGCCATTTTCTTCCACTTCTTTGGCAGATGGCACATTGGGCAAGTGTCCTTTTTCGCTGATGTGGGCTTTTACTTCATCGAGCGACTTTAGGTCATAGTCTTTTTTAAACACATAATCCGGCCAGTCTTCAGAGAGGTCTACGAGCACTTCTTCAGCCGCAATTTTGCCATCGACGGAGAGGAGGTATCCTGTAGCTTTTTTAGCGTTAAGATATCCTATGGCTACATCACCGTGAAAGAAGCCGGCATAGTTGTGAGCCCCTCCATAAGCTTCAGCATAAATTCCATAATTGGATCCGGTATTGCTTCCGATTGAAAGACCGACAAGGCCATAATAATCATTATTGCCGGTGCCCTCAACCAATCCTTCCACGCCTCTCCACCCGCCTTTGCCCTTGACACCAATGCCATAATAATCAGAATTATCATTTTCACCATATACGGCAGGAGTGTCATTGAGGGTAACATTGTAGACACTTTGGGTATGGCCATTAATCCTTACCTTATCGCTTGAAAAATTGCCAAAGATGAGGGCGTTGGTAGAGTCTGCATTGCTATTTTCAATGTAGAGCTTATTGGATCCCAATTCAGACCATCCCGCTTCCGGGCCGATGAAAATATTCCTTTCTCCAATCTGGTTGTTAAATCCTGCCCTCCAGCCCAGGGCAAGATTGGTTTGTCCTGTGGTAAGATTGGGCAAGGCTTGTACGCCGAAGGCTGCATTGCCTCCGGAAGTTGTTTTTGTTAATGCGGATTCTCCAAAGGCTGCATTGCCGCTGCCGGTGACATTCTCAAAAAGCGCTTTATATCCAACGGCGGTATTAAATCTTCCGGTGGTATTTTTCATCAACGCCTGGTATCCCACTGCTGTACCCCACCAGCCTGTTGTGTTTGATTTCAGGGCATTGCTTCCAATGGCAGTGTTAAAAGCACCATCATCTGCCACGATAGCCCCTAAGCCATTATTGTAAAGCGTAGAGTCGCCTACGGCTGTATTGCCCGATTTTGTGGTATTGTTGTAAAGGGCTCTGTACCCTATGGCAATATTGGCAGAACCGGTGGTGTTGTTGTACAAAGATTCTGTGCCCAATGTATTGTTTCTGGTTCCGGATGAGTTATTGTACATGGTGCTGAAGCCGATGACATTGTTGTGTAAGCCCGTATTATTGGCCGGAGTGGTTGAACCCCACAATGCATTGGTGCCGATGGAAATATTGGTATTCAGAAAAAGAGAAGTGGTAGGGTTGGCGTTGAATTGAGCACTGTTGCCAATGGCAATGCCGCTATTTCCTGCTTTGTTGCCTGCCAAAGCATAAAATCCTATGCCGATATTATTGTGTCCGATGGTATTGTTGATCAGGGCTACACTGCCCAATCCTGTATTGAACGACCCGGTGGTATTGTCTCTTAATGCTTGATTTCCCAATGCGGTATTTTCCTGGCCGATGCTATTGGCTGACATACAAAAGTTGCCAATTACGGTGTTTCCAAATCCGGTAGCGGATGGATTGAGGGATAAATTGCCCAAGCTCACACTACCACGAGAAGAGTTGATAAGGCCTGCTCTGACATTGTTTCTTCTGAAAACCACATCCTGATCGTCTGTAGTACCTATAAAATGGGTAGCCGCATTGGTGCCTGCGTTGCCGGTCGTACTCCAGCCACTGTCTACTTTTTGCCATTTGCCGCCACTACAAAAATAAAAACCCGGTACTACATTGTTGGGAAATGTGCCGGCGGTTGCTGTATTGTAAACCATCATGCCATCTACCAATGCAGCTAATGGGCTTGCCGCTGTGGTAGAAGTAAGTGCCACCCTGGGTATGAGCAGTCCTTTGTTGGTACTACTGATATCGAGCACAGCGGAGGAGTTGGGGGTAGTGGTGCCAATGCCTACATTTTGTTGTGCGTATGCAATGCAAGGCAGCAAAAGCACAGCAATTGATATCCATAAAAAATTTGAAACGGATGCCAGAAACCCTGGTTGATAATTTTGTTGGAGCGTATTCATGATGAAAATCTTTGGTACAAAGCTAAGTCAGCAAAAATGCCTTTGCAATCACCCTGTAGGGTGGTAGCTCACGTTGGGACGGCCAATTATGGGAGATCCAGATAGCGATTAATCTGTTTTTTTACAGATTTTAGTCAACTCCGGAAGTTATTGGGCTTGATTTCACCAACTTCTCCGGCTGCCATTTTGTGCATATCTGCTCAGGTGAATGGTCGATTCACCCTGTGTTGTTCCAATTATAGGATATAAGCAGCAGGGAAGTGAGATGATTACCTCATGGCAATTTTAACCATTTGCCGGTATAGATTCTTTCCGCGTCAAAAATGTAGATGATATACAAGCCGCTCTGAAGCTCAGCAGTCTCTATGTGCCAGCCATCTGCCTGCCTGGCTATTTTTCCCATATCAACCTGCTGTCCTCTTGCATCCCTCATGATGATCGAAGCTGAAATTTCATTGGACATGGGAACAAAGACGAATTCGTTTCCGGGGTTGGGCCTGGGCAACAGGGTGTGGAAACGGGGTTCATTGATTTGATCTTTGGAAGCTGTGGTGGGCGATTCGCAAACCTTATTTAATCCTGCTAACACATTTGCGGTTGCCTCATTCAACCCTTCAATAGCTGCGCCGATGTCGAGACCGTCTGTGCCCGCATGGCTAAAAGTACTGCCTGGCAAAAGGCGGTAATTTCCTCCGATACCGTTGTTGTAGGATTGGAAGCCTATATCTTCCATAGGGCCCGGAAAATAATTGTCAGCAGGATAGTTGGCAGCTTTTCCCCCATTGGAAGTCTTGCCATCTGTGAGTACATTGTGGGTAAACACGGCACCCGGAAAGTAAAAATTCAAAGCGGGATTACCAATTCCTTTACCGCTGCCCTGTAGACCATAGACGGCGTTGGATGCAATGTTGTTGGTGTAAATAAAATTTTGATTGGCGTCATTTTGTCCGTCTGCATTGACAAAGGTACCACCCAGCGGATTGATGAAGGTATTGTGGTCAACGGTCAAATGATGCACACCATTGAGTACCTGCAATACACGGCCATCCCCTCCCCATTTGTTGCCATTCAAATCTTCTACCAGATTATTGCGCAAGAGGATATGATTGGTATGGGTAGTTGAGTAATTGCCGTCTTTGCCTGAAATATTAAAGCCACTGCCGGTATGTCGCACAATGTTTTGCTCAAAAGTGACATTTTGCACAGTAATCCATGGGCAGCTGCCTGCCTCCGTCCTGGGTGTAAAAAGAATGGCAAAGCCGGTTTGGGCATCGGACCAGTTGTTTTCAAAAATATTGCCTTGTATCCAGACCCGGTCTGCATTTTTGAGCTCGAACAGGTTTTTTACCGTCCAATGTGTGCCTTCGTAAGAGGGGTCGTCCACCCGCCATGACAGCGGTTTGTAAAAGTGATTTTGCCTGACTTCTATATCCGCACATAGCAAATTTGAGATCGACGGTTTTGCCCCACCAAACATTACATTCTCGCCGGACCCTTCCAGGTGATTGTTGACAATTTTAAAAGTGGTACCATTCCATGCACACAGGGCCTGACTATCAAAGCCCACCTCTTTAAAATCAGAAAGCCACGAATTGACTACGGCAACACGGCGACCATTCATGGCAATGCCCCTGCGACTCCCCAAACCAGGGTGGCCATGCAGATAAACCCGGTCAAAGGTAAGGTCGTGTGGCAGATCGTCGATGTTTTTTTCGCCACTGCCGATTTCGACCACATTCCAGGAGAAATCGGTAGCGGCTATTTCTATGCCCAAAAAGTAATAATGGTGGGCCCTTGATTTGGTTTTAAAGGCAGGTAAGCCCGGCTTGGCCAGGATTTTAGCTAAGTTAATGGCTCCCTCAGGCCGGATTCTTTCATTGGTCCCGGGGAGGTCCTGGTCGTCGATGCTTGTGCGGATAACAATCCAGCCATCACCATTCTTTTCAGGGAGGTCAAATGGTCCGGTATAACTGACGCCCGGCTCCAGCATAATGGTAGTACCCGGCGCGGCATCCTGAATGGCTTTTTGGAGCTCTGTGTTTGAATAGGTGCATCCCGTACTGCAAACGGTGATGGTTTTGCTTGTCTGCGGCACACAGGTCTCTATCCATTCCTGGGGTAGCTGTGGCAACTCTTGTCCGTTGAGTAAGCCAAAGGGTAGGGCCAACATTATAAAAAGAAGGTAAAAATGCTTGCTGCTAATTTTGGCTCTGTTCATTTTTCTGAATGCTTTAAAGCATAGCAAAGTTAGCAAAATCGGATAAAATTCAATCCACTAAGATCCGGGGTCGATTTGTATTCGTACAACGAGATTGTTTCCTTCACTGTAGAGGGTTAGGTTATGAATGCAACAATCTGAGATATTGGGAATAGAGAGGATCTTATTTTTTTCAAAATAGTTGGCTTGGATGTTTATCTTTTTTTCTTTGCAATGGGCTAGGATTGATTTTACGAACTGATAAATCTCATGGGAAGTTAAATTATTTAATTGAATTTCGTTTTCCGTGTGCTCCCAATACCCATGCTCAATATATTTTGCATTTTTGTTGAGGCTGTAGTATTTCATATTATAAGTGCCCTCAACATCGATAAAATTGGCATACTCAAAGGAATCTATTTTTCCGATGGCATTTGCCAAATCCAATAATACATCATTGACCCAGCAGTCATCCTTTTTATTTTTAATAAATTTGTATGGAGGATATATCGAAAGATAATGATCAAATACAAAACCGGAAATAGAATCAGTAGGATCAATAACACGCAACCAGGCTCCTTTTACATTCTTAATTGTGTCAATTTCTGGAGTCATATTATTGTCTGCAACGATTAGCCGCGTACCAGGTTGCACAACCTTAATCACTTTACTTTCCGTACTTTTTTCAGACCTTACATTTAAGCCTGTTTCAGAAATGACAAATACGGACTCTCCATTCAAAAAGGATTGGCCAAGCAGGAAAGTTATTTGACAGAATAATGTTGCCAGGGTGAGGGATATCTTCATTTTTTTACAAAATAACTAAGATCATTTATGGTTAAAGAACCTCTCGTTATTTTGGTGGAATCTAATTTCAGGTCCTTAAAAATTATATTGCCATATATATTTATTTCCACATCTTTATTCAAAAGATTCATTAATATAGATGAGTTGTTAATCACCTCGGTATTAATTAAATTAAGCATTTTTAGATTTTCAATTTGCACAAATTTTTGAAGATCAATTACTTTACAATCGATGGTTAAATACTCACGCTTTTCCGAGATAAAGCCTTTGATGTCTGTATCATTTGTGCATTTATAGATATTAGTTATTTGTTGCATCATTGGTGAAACTTGATTGTTAAAATCAATACTTTCAAAACTGCTTAAAAAGGTGCCGTCTGTCATTAGCAATGAATTTACTCCTGTGCAACCTATCTTTATAAGGCGGGAATCTGCAAATATATATTCTTCAGGCAAAGACGGTGGATCTTCTGAATTTATAAAAGCCATATCAAAGCTCATGGGTGATCCATCCTTAAAAAAAGTA
>CALJKQ010000129.1 GCA_937973565.1 uncultured Saprospiraceae bacterium
CACCCTTTGTACGCCGTAATAAAAATCATAGCTAATGGTGCCGGGTTTTTCTTTGCTTCCTTTTTTGGTTGTGATCAAGACCACACCATTGGCTCCTCTTGAGCCATAGATGGCAGCGGAAGCAGCGTCTTTCAGTATGTCGATGGTTTCAATATCGTTGGGGTTCAAAAAGTCAAGGCCATCTACCGCTACGCCGTCTACAATGTAAAGTGGGTCGCTGTTGTTGATGGTACCTATACCACGGATCCTAACCGTAAGCGGACTGCCCGGTGATCCTGAACTTTGGGCCACCATTACTCCCGCTGCCTTGCCTTGCAATGCCTGCTCAACGCGGAGAATAGGTCTTTCAGCCAAATCTTTGGATTTAATACTGGCTACACTGCCACTGATCTCAGATCGTTTTTGTGTGGTGTAGCCCACTACTACTACTTCATCGAGTTGCGAACTGTTTTCTGTCATTACTACGTCGATGGTAGTACGACTTCCTACGGTTTCTTCAAGGGTAGCATAGCCAATGTAAGAGAATACCAGCACATCGGCACTGCTTCTAACGGTGATGGAATAGTTGCCATCCAGGTCAGTGATGGTGCCGGTATCTGTGCCTTTGATGTAAATACTCACGCCTATGGCAGACTCGGTACTCCCGGCAAATTTTACATTGCCCTGGACCGTTTGTGACCATGCAGCCAATTGTGGCAGCATTAATATGAAAAGGATAATTTTTTTCATGATGGTTGTTTTAATCCCGATGGAAAAAAGCTCCCGGCGCATTGCTATGGGAAACTTTTTTCACCAGGATTGGATCTGTTATGTTAATAATGATGATTCACGGTGATCACGCTTAGGGTTTCACCCATTTAACACTTTGTACTTTGTTGTCAGTTTTGGCATAGATGATGTACAAACCACTTTGCAACAATGACTGGTTATGGAGACTCACTACGGTATTGGCTGCTACACTTTCTCTGTGTACTGTCTGACCCAGGGCATTCATAACCGTGATGTTCAAAGGCTTGCTGGCCGCATTGAAAATTCTGGCTTCACTGGCCGGATTCGCCAAAAGAGTGAATAGGTTGTTGACAGTCTCTACATCATCTGCGGCCAATTCACAAGCTGTGTTGGTGGCACAGCCTGCATAACAAGTAGCCAATGTGGTATCCTGCGCAACCGGTGGAAGGAACCTGTCGTTGAAGTTACCCGGATTGGCACACGGCAAACCTGTTAGGTCTTCTTTACAGTCGTACAATGGGCAAGGTCCGTTTGCAAATGCGTAGAATGACTTAAATCCTCTCTTTCTGGGTACTACAATTTCATAATAATCATTCACTGGTGTCATCTTATATCTTCCTCCCGGATCTTCAAAATTTCCGCCACCGGACAACCATACGCCTTCCGGATTGGGCACTACGTCACCCATGCCTAATCTGAATGTGATTTTCACTTCTTCTCCGCAGGCGTAGCAGCTATTGAAACAGAATTTTTCAACCTGACCCGGTGCACCAACCAATAGTTTTCTGTTGGTAAACTGTCCGGAAGGATCTGTAACGGTGCACTCTTCCACTCCTTTAAATTCTTCTTGTTTTTGCCAGTTGTCCAATGTGATTTTATACTCGTACAATCCCACGGGTAAGTCAATACTTCCCTTCCAGATTCCATCTGCATCGCTATCAGACAAGGCATTGGCATCTCCTGCCCAGTTGTTGAAAGTACCGCTTACATATACTTTATCAAAGTCACCTGAGTAGTTATTCATATTTACTTCGAAGTCTACTTTTCTTACGGTAGGACCTGCACTTCCTTCTACGCAGATGTCGTCAAAATAAGATACGGTTTCTGTACCGGTGCCGGCAGTGCCAAAGTCAAAAAACAGCACAATACGCTCATATATGTGTCCTTTGGCAGGCAGGTTTGGACCTTCAATAGATGGAAGATTAACGTCAAAGACAAGTTCTTCCCATTCATTTACTTTGGTATTGGCAACGGTAGTAATCCAGTTGGGGCCACCATCAGGTGAACCTTCCAGCTTAAGTGCCAGATTGCCGATGTGGTCCATATGTACTTTGATTTTTATTTTTCCGTTGTCGATCAGGTCTACCGGTGTTGTTGGGTTGGGGTTAGTAAAAGCTCCCGCCCATACTTCTGCAACGGCTGGTTTTACAAATTTAGCCACTTTGGCACTGGTGTTGAGACCGGTGGCATTGGGGTTGTCGATGATTTCATTCACACTTCCATCCAGCGGGCTGCCGAAGTATTGAAATTTAGTGCTCAGTTCTTCTGTTTCAAAATCCAAAACAGGGTGGCAAACAGCCGCTCCGGCATCGGTGGTGATGTCATCAAAATAGGAAACTACTTCTGTACCTGAACCGGCGGTACCAAAGTCGAAAAACAACACCACTCTAGCATACACATGACCTGCAGCCGCCTGGTTAGGGCCTTCGATAGAAGGGATGTTGGCATCAAACACCAGTTCTTCCCATTCATTTACCTTGGTGTTGGAAACGGTTGTAATCCAGTTGGGACCCCCGTCAGCTGAACCTTCGAGTTTAAGAGCCAGATTACCGATGTGATCCATCCATACTTTTACCCTGATGGTAGCAGTGGAGGTCAAATCAACCGGCTGAGTGGGGTTAGGGTTGGAAAAAGCACCGGCCCATACTTCTGCAACGGCCGGTTTGACAAATTTGGCCACTTTGGCGCTGGTATTTACGCCAGCCGGTGCCGGGTTGTCAATTACCTCGTTGAGGCTACCATCTAAAGGGCTACCAAAATATTGAAAAGTGGTTGAAGTGGCTGCATCCTCAAAATTGAGAATCGTGGTTTGGGCCTGGAGTGTGCCCAGCAAGAGCAGGCACAATAAACTTGTGTAAAATGTGGCTTTCATGTGAAATGTTTTTAACGATTAATTTTCTTGTAAAGAATGATGCGAAGTTATCTTATCTTTATAGTCACCAACTATTTTTGACCACGTTTATACTACCACAACAGGAAAAAAGTACTACGGCAAGACTACGGCATTAAAAAAATGAGTATTGATTATCAAATAGTTAAAAAATCAGAAGGTACTCAAACCCCAAAAAGCCAATACCACTATTGGTGGGCAATTGCTTTTTTCGTTTTTATTCTCTTAGAAATTCCCATCTATGGTCAAGGTTCACAGCCGGATGCCAATTTGGGAAATAAAGCGATTTTCAACTACAGTAAAAGTCAATACAAGGCGGCAACCCAAAGCTGGGACATAGCAGAAGACGCAAGAGGCTTTCTCTATTTTGCCAACAACGATGGACTGCTGGAGTTTAATGGAGTGGAATGGCATTTGTACAAAGTTGACAACCAGACAATTGTGCGATCAGTCGCCATACACAAAAACGGTAAAATTTTTACCGGTGCTCAAAACGAGCTGGGTTGGTTTGAAGCGGGTCCGAATGGTGATCTCAAGTATTTTTCCTTAAAAAAGTTGTTACCTGCGGGCACCAGTCTGGAGGATGTATGGGACATAGTGATCATGGGTGATGATATCTATTTCCGAACCAATCGCTACGTTTTGCGCTACGATGCCGGGAAGCGGCTGGAAGTGATTTACAACGGCCCCAGTCAGTTTTTGGGTAAAGCCGGTGGCGTACTTTTTTTACAAAAAAACGACCTCAGCCTGGTAAAATGGAAGGAGCAATCCTGGGAAGAAATACCTTCCACGCAAAGTATTTCCTCCATAGTCACATCAGCCCTTGATTTTTCAAAAGATACGATTTTGTTTTCGACACTTAAAGGAGGGATTTATGAGTACGTAAAAGGTTCATTCGACATCTGGCAAACACCCTACGATGGCTTATTTAAAAACAAACGAATTTATAGCGCCAGTCTTTGCAGAGACGGTAAACTGGCCCTGGCTACCTCACTGGATGGCTTGATCATTCTGGACCGTCAAAAGCGCTGGTGGCAGCAATATCATAAAGAAAACGGCTTGCTGCACAACAACATCCTTTGCGTTTTTTCCGGCAAAGAAGGCAACCTATGGCTGGGTCTCGACAATGGCATTGCTGCTATCCAGTACGCTTCTCCGTTTTCCTACATTATTCCCGATCAGGACCTTGAAAGTACAGGTTATTGTGTACGTTCCTTTGAAAACAAACTTTATTTCGGACAATCAGACGGCCTATACGTTCAGCCATGGAAGTCGTATTATCTGCCCGGAGAACAAAAAAAGTTTCAAAAGCTGGCTGCGGCCGATGGGCAGGTATGGAACACATCGGTGGTGGCCGATAAGCTCTGGATCGGACACCACGAAGGTTTGTTGTCGGCAGAAAATGGGCAAATCACCCGATACGGAACCGGTCCGGGAGCCTGGACCACCCTTGCCATTGACGATCGGCATTTGCTGGTGGGAGGCTATGACGGACTTTCCATTTATCAAAAAGATAAGTCCACCTGGCGCTTGCACCACAAATTGGATGGACTCAAAGAATCCTGCAGGATCGCGGTAAGAGATGGAGATACCAGGGTTTGGGTATCGCATCCCTACAGAGGCATTTATAAAGTTACCTTTTTGGATAATCAGTGGGAAAAGGTCCGGATCCAACAATATACATCTGCTCATGGTTTGCCGTCTGATTACAACAACTATGTATTCAGCATTGCGGGTAAGGCAGTCTTTGGTACCGAAAGGGGAGTTTACCGCTTTAGTGATAAAGATGAAAAATTTTATCCTGCCGATGATTTCAATCAGAATTTGGGCCAGACCGTGAGGGTAAAATACCTCAATGAAGATCCACAGGGAAACATTTGGTTTGTAGCCGGAGAAGAAACGGGACTGCTCACCATCGATGACCTGGGTATTCAAAAAAAAGCAGAAAAGAAAGTTTTTCCCGAGCTGGAAGGTAAGTTGGTAGGTGGTTTTGAACACATTTATCCGTACAGCAAGGATCAGGTATTTTTTGCATCCGAAACGGGTTTTATTTTTTATCAAACCGATCATCGGGCTGAAGCTCCTTTACAATTGTTTTTCACCAAATTGGAAGGAAAGAACGACACCTTATTGGCAGGAAATCAACACCCCGCTTTTTTAAATGGCGAACAAAAAATTAAGATTTCCTACGAACAAAACGATTTGACGTTCTATTTTTCGGTTAGTGGCATCCTTTTCAAAGATGTGGTTGAATACCGCTGTCTGCTGGAAGGATATGATGATGACTGGACCCACTGGTCGGCAGATTACAGAAAGCCATATACCCAACTCAAACCCGGCACATATACACTAAAAGTTCAGGCCCGAATCAGAGGAGGGCGTCAGCAAACAGAAAAAAGTTGCATTCTGGTGGTAGATCCCCCCTGGTACCTGTCAAGGTTGGCATATATTTTTTATTTCCTCACCGGTTTGTTGTTGTTGATTACGGTTGTCAGAAGGCAGTTTCGCAAATTTGAAATGGAAAAATTGCAAATCCGCGAAGAATTTCAGGAAGAACAGGCCAAACAAGCGTTACAGGTAGAACAGGCAAGAGCAGAACTGGTGCAAATGCAGAATGAAAAACTGGAAGCTGAAATCAGTTTTAAAAACCAGGAACTTGCTTCAGCTACCATGCACCTCGTCCAAAAAGGAGAAGTATTGCTCACCATCAAACAGGCCCTGGACCAAATCCTCGAAAAATCACCCGGGCCCGAGGTTCGGAAGGAAATTCAAGGCCTCATCAATCTGATGAATTTCGATAGCAAGATCGACGAAGATTGGGAACAATTCTCCCATCATTTTGACCAGGTACACGTCAATTTCATAGATAGACTCCGCAAAAAATACCCCCAGATAACGGCCAATGATGAAAAATTGTGTGCCTACCTCCGCCTGAATCTAAGCACGAAAGAAACAGCCCAGATGATGAATATTTCGGTCAGGGGCGTAGAAGCCAGCCGTTATCGATTGAGAAAGAAGCTGGGGCTTTCCAATGAAGAAAATTTGGTAGAATTTATGATGCGGGTTTAATCCGTATGCCGGTCGAAAGAAGCGGCTGATGCATCATAACTGTGGTCTCTCAGCCATTGGGCCAGGGGTTCATCGTAGCCGTGCATAGTGATTACTTTATGGGCGCCGGTTTCCTTGATGGTGGTGAGGATGTCATTCCAGTCGGCATGGTCAGAAAGGGTGAAGCAGGCGCCACCGTGTCGATCGCGGAATTTTTTAAGGGCCATCCACCCCGATGCCTCACCTCGTTGCCAGGGAGATATTTTTCCGGCCCACGGACCTGAGGTAAGGCTGGCGCTGAAGATCAGGGCCCCCTGCCATTCTTGTTCTTTCCATTTGACGGGTATCGGCTTTACTTCAGGCAGGGGGAAGCCCATTTTTTGAATGACTTCATTGGTTTTCAGGATGGTGGAATGGGCGTAAACCGGGCCTATGGCTGCTTTGGCCAGGTGGTAGATCAGTCTTTGGGCTTTTCCCAGAGAGTAGGCACTCACCAGAGAGGGCTTGCCCAGGGCGTGGTTTTCGGACCACCATTGCTTCATTTCGTTGTAAATGGTTTCCTGATCTGCCCATTTATAGATGGGGAGTCCAAAGGTTGATTCGGTTACAAAACAATGGCAAGGGACTACCTCGAAAGCTTCTGATAAGCCGTCTACCTGCCTTTTGTAGTCGCCGCTGATCACCCAAACTTCTCCTTTGCAGGATATTCGCAACTGAGCACTGCCTACTACATGACCTGCAGGAAAGAAGGTGAATTCTACGCCATTGATGGTGAATTTTTCACCATAGTCGTATGAACTCGCCTGGATATGCCTGCCCAGCCTCAGTTTAATGAGGGGCAATGAAGAGGTAGTACAGATGTAGGCTTTATGGCCGGGACGGGCATGGTCTGCATGCGCATGGGTGACAATTGCCTTATTTACAGCGCGATGTGGATCAATATACACGTCGGCAGGAGGACAATACATGCCTTTTGAAGTAAATTCAATCAATTGCATAGTTATTTTTACTTTTGCCCTTCATTTCGACCCTTGAAAAAAGAGTTTGCATATAATATTTTTTTCCTCCTGGTCATCAACCTTCTGATCAAGCCATTTTACATTTTTGGCATCGAAACAAAGGTACAAAACATCACCGGGCCGGAATCGTATGGACTGTATTTCAGTTTATTTGGTTTGGTATTTTTGCACCAGTTTATCAACGATCCGGGCATACAAAACTACAATACCATATTTGTAGCTCAGAACAGGGAGCAGTTTGCATTTCACTTCCCAAGATTAATGGGAATGAAGTATGTTTTGTTGATGCTGCTGTTAATTTCCTCCGTGCTGATGGCCCTGATCATAGGTCACCGTGGAATTTCAATTTTGTACCTGGTGGGCATAGCTGTGACGCTTTGGCTGAGTACGCTCTTTGTTTTGTTTCGCTCTATGTTGTCTGGCATGGGCAGTTATCGCATTGATACCTGGTTGAGTGCTATGGACAGGTTGCTGCTCATTATGGTTTTGGGCAGTATTTTTATGGCAGGCTTTCATTTTGACATCAGCACTTTTATATGGGTTCAGGTGGTGTGCTACACAGCCTGCGTTCTTTGGGCCGGTTATTATTTAAGAAAATACGGAGCTTCCTTCAAAGTCCAATTGGATTGGAATTACAGCATCAAATTTTTGATCTCCTGTTTGCCTTATGCCATTATTATATTATTGACGGCGGTGATTATGCGGGCAGATGGGGTCTTGATCGAAAGGTTATTGCCGGATGGCAAATACCAGGCCGGGGTATACAGTGCAGGATATCGTTTTCTGGATGCCGCCAATATGTTTGGATATATTTTTGCTGCGCTTTTATTACCCATGTTCTCAAGGTTGCTCGCAGAGAATGAAGACACACAGGAAGTTTTCAGTGTTGCTTTCAGGATTCTTTTTGTCATGAGCCTGATGATAGGGGGAGGATTTTATTTTTATGCCAAGGAAGTCTTTGACGTTTTTTATGGCGATGTGTATGCGGCCGGTATACCCAGTATGCGATTGTTGATATTGGCTGTAATTCCTGCAGCCATTTCCAATGTATTTGGCCCTCTCATTTTGGCTTCTCGCAAAATAAATCAATATAACTTGCTTTATCTGAGTGCTGTGGTCATATATTTTGCCGGTAACCTGGTATTTATACCCCGATATGGCATCATTGCATCGGCTGCAGTGGCAGTCATCACCTGGACCTATATTTTGCTGGGCATGGTAGCCATTTGCGCTAAAAATAATCTGATCAAAAGCGATGTTTCCATTCTGGTGAAAAGCATCCTGGCCATGGTCATCTTATATGGCATTTTTTCGGTGTTTGAACTTTGGGTTGATCTGAACTGGCTGATCGAATTGGCGCTGATCGGAGTCATTGTGGTAGCGGCGTTGTTGCTCAGTAAATACATCGACCTTAGAGAAATCATGCGGGCAGTGAGAGGAAAAGAATAAGGTTGTTGTGGGCAAAATGCATGCCCTGCTTGCGAAGAAGTACAACCATTTCATAAATGAGAAACTAAGTATTAATTGCCGGGCTGAACCTCATTTTGGTTGTTCAGCGTACCTATAAAAGTGCCGGTACCTTTGTAAATCCCGGTATTGGTAAAAGAAGGGCAAGTGACCGAAGCATTATTCCATAAGATGCCGGTGCTGTTGTTGTTGATGTTGCCTGTAACCTCCAGATTGTTCTGAATCCATTTCAGGTATTTGCCATTGGCAATGCTAACCTGGTTTAACTTACAATCGAAGCCATCGGCATTTATAACCACGGACTTTGGCCCTATTGTAACAGAAGTTTCATCTACATCTTTCAGCAGGATTACTTCGTCTCCATCATTGACAACGGCATTCACTGCATCCTGCAAAGTATTGTAATTAACCCCGTTAACTTTAGCTGCCTTATCTTCTACAGATATGCCATAGACAACCATGGGTATGCCTTTGACCTGGGGGTTGGAGCCACCAGTATTCAATTCAGTTGCTTGTATCCAGACAGCATTGTACTGGTAGCCATTGCCGGTACTGATGTGGGTGGTGCCGATCGTGCGGGGAGGTGTAAATGGTCCTGCTGCCAGGCTACCACCTGCCATGTATTCAATCCAATAGGTTCCTGAACTGAGTTCCAGGCCTGGGGTGTTTACCGATGAAATCATTACCGGCCGGGTTGTGTTAGTCAAAGTAGCAGGCGTTGCCCTGTAAATACCCGAAAACCCTGTGTGGTTGAGCCTGTTGGTGGACAGGTCACCAAATTTTACATTTGTACTGCCCGGCGTGCTTCCTTTTGTGATCTGCATTCGCAGGTCATTGATCGTAGAGGTAGTGGTGGAACCTGTTTGATACAAAAAAACTTCAATGGAATCAATCAACCACTTTTCACCTGGAGGGATTACGATGTC
>CALJKQ010000130.1 GCA_937973565.1 uncultured Saprospiraceae bacterium
TTCAACTGTTTTCGCAGAAATATTGAGTTCGGCAGCTGCTTCATGGTATTTCAACCCCTTGATTTTGCACAACTCAAATACTTTCCTGCATTCCGGGGGTAAACGGTTAATGGCGTCTTCCAGAGAATGTCTTAGATCATGCTGATCTCCTTCGTCTTCGGGTAAAACTTCGAGCTGAAAGGTATTTTGTTTCAGATACCGACCCTTAACTTTCTCGTGTTTTATTTCATTGAGGCACTTAAAATAAACAGATTTAAATAAGAAAGCCCTGATAGATGTATGGATGCTGTCATGGTATTTGTTCTGCCAAACATCCAGAAAAACGGACTGTACCACATCTTCAGCCTGTACCTGATTTTTGAGCATAGAAAAGGCGTACCGGTAAAGCTCGTCAAAGTGCAACCGATAAACCTTATCTAAGGATAAGGGATCCGGGTCCGGTGAAAAATTCTTTATTTTCGCTTCTGTCATTGTATGCAAAGGTAATGAGTTGTTGGCGGATGGGAACAAAACCGGCTTTTCAGATATGGAATCATGCAACATTGAATCACAGCTGGTGCAAGGACCACGTTCCTCCTCTATGTGCCGGTGCAAACGCATGTAAGGCAGTGCTGACATCAGTTGCAATTCTGTATTTTACCGGATCCATCGATCTGTGAGGTCACAGAAGGATTACCCTTCAAACACACAGAAGCGCTGCCATCCAGATTGACATTGAGTTTATCGGTAACCCAAATTTCTGCGAAGCCACTGCCATCCATGCGAAGGGTGGTATTTGCTGTTCGAAAATTGCGGGCAGAGATTTTGCCGGAACCATCAAAATCAAAGGTAGCATATACTGTAGATCCCTGTAATGACAGATCAATAGAACCATCAGACCTGACGGAAAATTCTTTAACATGGATATCGCTCAAACGCACGTCGGCACTGCCATCAAAATCAAGTTCAAAGATCTCATCCAACATTGATAGTCCGCTATCACCCGAAATCACTGTACTGCCATCGACTTCTATCCTTTTCAGACCGGGTATAGTCATGGTAAAGGTAATATCCTCTCTATGTTTGATACAATTGTTTTCGAGTCTTACCTTCCAGGTTTTACCGGAGACGGTTGATTTGTCTTCCAGGTCAGAGATCAAATCCTCTTTGGCATTAACCTTAATGGATTGGACCGGGCCATCTATCAAAACGATTTCACAGGGAAAATCAATCTCCACTGTATTGACTTCATCAATGATGATTTCTTTGTTAATAAAATCTCCATCATAACAATCCAGAAAATCAAGATTACAGGAATGTAACGTAAATAGAGCGAGCACAAATAATATTGAAAAATATTTCATTGGATATAATTGGTAGTTTTAAAAATCAAGTTTGTATGAGAGCACCGGTACCATGGGCATCATCGTCCATGATCTTGTTTCATTGTAATTGACATCATAGTATACACCCCCCACATTTTCGTGATTGGTTGCATTCATTATGTCCAATGACCACGTGGCGGTTCGCGAAGCCTTATTGATCCTGTATTTAACACCAAGATCCAATTTGTAAAAGTCTCTGAGTTTAATAGAAAAGGCCTGATCATTCTTTCGAACTTCCTTGCCCTCCATCTGAGAAGCTTTCTCGTCAACCGGGGTATCCCATTGTCCTCCCACCCATGCATTTTTAACGTTGATGCCCATAATATTTCTTTTGGACTTACCCACCTTCCATTCTTTTCCCAAAGTAAGGAGAACAGAGTGTCGGGTATTGAAGCGGGTGTTGGTCCATTGACTTTGTGTGGGTGTCTTGTATTTGGCATCACTCAAAGAAGCGCTGACGATGAAATAAAGACCTTTACTTAAAAACCGCTCTAACGTCAACTCGATGCCGCTATTTCTGCCTTTACCTTTGTTTATCAACGCAAAATCCGGAAAAAAGAACTGTTGGTTGATGATGGCAAAGTGATCATTTTCATCTGTACCAACAGGCAGGTCGTATAAATTCTGGTAATAGGATTCTATCAGTAATCGCGTATATTTATTAAATTGGTGTTCCAATGTAAAAACATAGTGATCCGATCTGGACATGTGTAAATTTTTGTTGTAAAAATTTTGCGAACCATCCCGGGGTGTTAAAAAGTAAACCATTAGCGGCTGGATTTGGCTGTGTTTTCCATATGAAACCGTCATTGAGGTATTATCGCCAACCTGATATTTCAGGCTGAGTCTGGGCTCGACAACGGTCTGGTTGTTGAGTAAAAATCGGGTGGCATGCATACCGGCATTGACGGTCCATTTGGGTGCAAAAGAAAATGAGGCCTGCACAAATGAACGGACCATATAGGAATGGTTATGGTCATTGATCAGCGTGTAAAATTGTTGTTCATCAGAGAATTTATCATACCGGAACTTGAAGGAGAGTCTGTCAGCGTATATACCACCCCTGACTACCCATTGTTTTCCCATTTTTTGTGTGTACACCCATGATGTTGACCATTTATTGATTTCATTTTCTGAATTGTATTTTGAAAAATATATCCGGTCTTCCCAGCGGGTTAGGGCGTCCTCCTGAAAACCACCTTTGGTGATGCCATTGGAAACAATAGCTGTTAAAAAGCCTTTGCCAATAGCCTGTTGATATTTTACGCCATTGGCATGAACGTTACTGGTAAAAGTAGCCTGGTATTGATGGTTTAGTGGTTTAAAATCCACATCAGAAGTATCCTCATCAATGTTTTGATTGCTCCATCCATTAATACCAAAAAAGGAGAGTTGCGCATTGTTTGCCATTGGGAATACCAGGTTGTAGGATAGATCGCTGTAGTTTAATATTCCACTGAGATTCACGCCCAACTTATCTATTAAAGACAAAGTTGAATACCTGTAATTTACCAGATAAGAAGATTTGTTCTTCACCGAAATAGGTCCCTCGCAAGCTGCTTCAACACCCAGAAAGCCGGCCTTGATGGTCCATTCCCTTTTTTGATTGTTGCCTTTTCTTAACTTGATATCAAAGATACCACTCAGGGCATTGCCATATTCCGCAGAAAATGCACCGGTCGAGAAATCGGAATTAGACAATAACTGCGAGGAGATAACGGCCACTCCCCCACCCGATGAAGCCACATCTCCAAAATGATTGGGATTGGGTATATCAATTCCTTCCAATCTGTACAACAAGCCGGAAGGATGATTGCCTCGAATGGACACATAATTGCTGCCGTCGTTGGTGGGAGCTATGCCGGCGTAGGATTGCACCATGCGAGCGGGATCATCTACCGCCCCTGCAAACTTGTTGGTTTCTTCGACTGAAAATGTTCGGGTGCTGGCATATGACATTGAGTTAACAGGCCTTTGTTTATCGGCACTTGCACTCACTACCACTTCATCCAGTGAAAGCGTTGACTCCTCCATGGAGATGTTGATCACTTTTTCCTTGCCACTGGTCACTTCCACCAACACCGAGCTGTTCAGATATCCCAGATAACTTACCTTCAAATTGTATCTTCCCGGAGACAGCCCCTCGATTTCAAAATCTCCATCCAGTCCGGTTACCGCAAAAAGAGACTCATTTTCTTCTACTTGGACATGAGCTCCCGGCAAAGGTTGTTGGGTTAAATTGTCTGTAACGACTCCCCTAATGCGATAGGTATTACCTTGGGCAGAAAGACACGATATGAAAAGCACAGACCAACAAAAAGCAAAGATTTTACGAAACATACAGACAATGTTTGCCTGTGAGAAAACAAAGTCCACTTTTTCCCCTATGTCGGACACACTTTTTTTTTAAAATAAATTGGATTCAGGAATATTCATTGGCAATTTCCGGCAACTTGCTCAAGTTACCGTCACGGGATAGCTACATTTAGCTATATACCATTTTTACAATAGAGTCTACTTTTGAACCATAAATTTTGACATATGAAAATAAAGATATTCTTGCTCTTAGTTTCCATCTATACCACTCAAGTGGTTTTTGGTGCCACATCTACCTGGGTAGGGGCTACTGGCTTCTGGGATGTACCAGGCAATTGGTCTGGAGGTATGGTACCGGATGCCACCACAGAAGTAATTATTCCTGTGACCGGTAATGTAACCGTTCCAGCCGGCTTTACAGCCAATGCCCTGAGTGTAACAGTTCAAGGAATTGCCAAGTTAACCATCGCAGAAACCGCAGTATTGAATATTTCCGGGTCACCAGCCATCGCCTTGACCATCATTAGCGGTGCGAAGTTTCAGAACAAAGGTTTTGTTAACATCGGCAGTGGTGGAGCTATAGGCACGACAGGGGTGTATATAGAAAGTTCATTGTCCCAGTGTTTCAATGATACTACAGGAGTCATGAACATCAATAATGTTTCGGCATGGGCAGTAGCGATTAATCTCATTGGCAGCTTTGTTAATGCCGGTGACTTAAACATAGGTTCGACTGGACCCATTGCCTTTGGTGGTTTCACCATGGACAATGTGACTACTCTATTCAATCATGGCACAGGGGTGATTAACATTAATAACTCTCCAACAGGAGATGGTCTGTACGTACAGGATTCAGATATCGACAATGATGGAGAAATCAATATTGGCAATTTATCACCCGTTTTTGGAAGGGGCATTTCCCTGGAATTGGGAAGCAGCTACTCAAACGGCTCTTCAGCCACTACAACCATAAGCAGAATTACCAATAGCGGCATTTCGGAAGGTGTAGCATTGTACATGAGCAGTAGTAGTTATTTTGTAAACAGCGGTGATTTGCTGATTGGCAATAATGGCAATGTCAATACGACCGGTATAATGATGTATTTTGAGAGTTCATTCAACAACACAACCAATGGATTGGTAGAAATCAACAGTATTACAACGCAAGATGGTATATCATTATCTGATGAATTTACACAGTTTTTCAATGCAGGTACAATCCACATTGGTAATTCAGCTGCTGTTAAGAGAAATGGTATTTTTCTGAACAATCTATCCAAGTTTACCAACCAGGGTACCGGCATCGTTGAAATTGACAACATCAATGGCACGGGTTCAACAGAAGGTCACGGCATTTATATGGCCAATTCAAGCATCAACAATAGCGGACAGATTAATCTTGGCACGAATTTTCCACTTATCCGTTATGGCATCTATATTTCCGTTGCAGCTTCCATTCTCAACCAGACCAACGGAATTATAAAGGTTAATAATGTTTCCAACTTTGATGGAATTTTACTGACGGGAACAAATTCTGCCATTACCAATAACGGTGCCATCCATGTTGGCAATTTGCTTTCGGTAAACGGTGTAGGAATAACCATGTTTACATCTACTTTTTTTACGAATAATACCACAGGAACCGTAACCATAAACAATATAAGCAGCGCAACGACTCCGGGCGGTTATGGCTTATACATCAGTGGCACCTTCACGAATGGTGGAATATTGAATATTGGCAATGCATCTACTCTATCCAACCTGGGCATATATCTGGCATCTGGCAGTCTGGTGAACCAATTCACAGGATTAGTACAGATCAATAATATACTGAACTTAGACGGCGTTTTTGCCTCAGGAGCAACCGCTATACTAAATAATAGCGGCGTTGTAAGAATCGGAAACTTATCTCCAGTAAAAAGATATGGCATCTATCTTACCAACTCAAGCTCGCTTCAAAATTCCGGAGGACAATTGGAAATTAATAATATTATCAGCACTGCCAGTAGCACCGGTGTAGCAATAGTGCTAACGACCAGCAGCAGCGTAACCAACAATGCCATGATCAATATTGGCAATATCGCCCCCATCAGCGTGGCAGGTATTTTGTTTAATTCTCCTTCAACTTTCACAAACCAGTCAAATGGAGTTTTAAAAATTAGCAGAATTACGGCTCAGGATGCCATACAAATACTTGGCACGTCCTCAGTATTCAATAACTCAGGACAGATAAAAATAGGTGAAGCAGGAGCGGTTACGAGAGTAGGTTTACTTGTTTCCGGTGGTCAATATAACAATTTGACAGGTAGTCTGCTTGAAATCAATAATATTCCTACTTTGGATGGGATCAATGCAAGCACTACCGGCACTACTATTACCAACAACGGTACCATTCACATTGGCAATACCACTGGTGTTTTCCGATTTGGCTTTCTGCTATCAACTGCGGGTGTCTTCACCAATGGCTCAACCGGCATCCTCACCATCAACAATGTATTGAGTACCAATGCCAATGAGGGAATTGCACTCCGTTTATCCGGCTGTACCTTCACCAACAACAATATTGTCAACATTGGAAATACTGCCAATATAAGCAGATTTGGAATAGCAATGAGTTCGTCTGCCCTGCTCACCAACAATGCAAGTGGCACCATTCAGGTAAACAGAGCTTCATCACAATCTGGGATATCAATGCAACTGACTTCGAAAATAATTAACAACGGAACAGTTGCCGTTGGCAACCTGGCCCCTATCCAGATAGCCGGTCTGGTTGCCATAGGAGCCTCAGAAATATACAACAATGCAGGTGCGACGATGTCAATCAACAATTGCCTGCTCGCTGATGCTGTTTATATCAGCGGCGCTGCCACAAAAATGGTAAATGCCTCAAGCCTCAATATCGGTAACTTATCTGCCATTGGCGGACGTGGCATCAATGCTGACATGGCAGCTGTTTTTCAAAATACATCAACCGGTGTTATAAACATAGATAATGTAACCGCTGAATCTATTTTACTGGACGGAACCAGCACGGTTCTTGAAAACAAAGGACAGATGAACATGCAGCCATAAGCCGACACCATAAGGTGATTTTCTAAATGAAAATTGATGGTTATCCTTTCACAAATAATTAATTATCAGGTATGAAAAAATACAATATGAACACCTTCACCATTAACACTAAAAACATCCTTATCTTTTTCGCAATTTATTTATCGATTTAAGTAATGAGGATGCTTATACTTATGGCGATTTTGATGTGAAAGTATATGATATTACAGAGGACT
>CALJKQ010000131.1 GCA_937973565.1 uncultured Saprospiraceae bacterium
TGGAGATCTATGATCTCAACAATGGTCATGGCGCCAATCAAGAATATAAGAATCTCTGCAATCTTGCCTATATGGTGCAGCAGTGTAGCCGTAAAGCCCTCTTCAATGGCTTCAGTCATTCCACCGCTTGTATTATACAAGTGACCATGTGAATCGATAACCTCAACACTGCCACTGTGAAATCCCAGGGAAAGCAATGCCCACAAGATAGATCCTGTCAATAGCGCTGAAACCGTTTTATCCAGTTTAAGGGGGTGTTCAAAAACAATCAGCAGATAACCTATGATAAATACAAGAACAATCGTTGTGGTCATAAAAATGGCTTTACTTAATACATCAAAGGTATAAAAAAAGGCAGTAAGTGAGAAGAATCAAGCCTGTTAATAAGCCCGGATTTGAATGTTATTTAGGTCGTTTTTAAGTGAATACTTCCAATTTAGCATGCATCAAGAGGGTAATGGTTTTTAAATCGCGAATGGTTCCATCATTTACCATTGTCCAAGCTTCATCAAATGGCAAGACAACTACTTCAATGTCTTCCTGCTCTTCTTCTATACCGCCACTTTTGTTTTCAAAGGCTTGGGTATCAACCGGGCAGGTAAAAAAGTGTATTTTCTCTGTTTTAGCTCCCGGGGTTGCGAATGCACTGAATAGGTATTTTGGATTGCTGATCAAGAAACCGGTTTCTTCTTTTACTTCCTTGATAATCGTTGCTTTGGGGTCGTTATCTTCTACAAGCCCTGCGCATACTTCATACAAAATGCCATCGCTATTTTCATTGATCATGGCTGCCAGTCTGAATTGTTTGATCAGCACTATTTTTCGGTGGGGTAAATCATACAATAAAATGGCGGCTCCGTTTCCTGTATCATGCATTTCCCTGATTTGTTGCTCCACTCTGCCATCAATGCGGGTATATTCCACTACATACTGGGCAAATTCAGACCAGATGTGCGATAATTTTCTTTTGGATTGTATGATGGCTTTCATGTGTAATAACGCTGACAAAGATACATTCTGCAACGAGCCTCCCAAAAATATATTAATTTTGCAAAATGGTTAAAATCGGCGGAATCGAAATCGGGGAATTCCCATTATTGCTTGCACCTATGGAAGATGTAAGTGATCCCCCATTTCGGGCATTGTGTAAGGAACAGGGGGCAGATTTGATGTTTACAGAATTTATTTCTGTCGAAGGCCTTATCCGTGATGCGGATAAATCTGTTCAAAAACTGGAAATATACGATACTGAAAGACCCATTGGGGTACAAATTTTTGGTGCGGAATACGACTCCATGATGAAAGCTGCGGAGATTGTAGAAAACGCAAAACCGGAGTTACTCGACATCAATTACGGCTGTCCTGTCAAAAAAGTGGTTTGCAAAATGGCAGGGGCCGGAATTTTAAAGGATATTCCCAAAATGGTGAGCCTCACAGCGGCAGTAGTGAAATCTACCAAACTTCCGGTGACTGTAAAAACAAGGCTGGGCTGGGATGAAAACTCCATCTTCATAGAAGAAGTGGCTGAACGGCTGCAAGATGTTGGTATTCAGGCTCTTTCTATCCATGGTCGCACCCGTTCTCAAATGTACAAAGGTCATGCTGATTGGACAAAAATTGCGGCTGTAAAAGAGAATCCCAGGATTAAAATCCCCATTTTTGGTAATGGCGACATTGACAGTCCGCAGAAAGCCAAAGAATATAGGGACAAATATGGTATTGACGGAATAATGATTGGCAGAGCGAGTATAGGTCACCCCTGGATATTCAGAGAAATTAAACATTACTTTGCAACAGGCGAAATTTTGCCAGCACCCACAGTGGAAGAAAGAGTGGATGCAGCCAGAAAACACCTGATCAACAGCGTCAATTGGAAAGGGAGCAAGCTGGGTATTGTGGAAATGAGAAGACACTATACCAACTATTTCAGAGGCTTTCCCAATATCAAACCATTCCGAACCCAATTGGTTACTGAAAATGAATTGGAAGCCATTTTGGAGGTATTGAAAAATATTGAACTGCACTACACCGGTATGGATTTTACCGATTCCATTGAGGAACCCGGCCAATTGGTTTATGGATGTGATGGTTAAGGATTAAAAAATCTTTTACCCACCACTATCGTTTTGGAAGCGAATCGCGTTATTTATTTATCTTTAGAATAGATTCAAAAAAAATAGTTGAGAACCATTTTTTTGTGGTTATGGACCCTCCTTTTTATAAGCAAAATCGGAGCTCAGTGCGAGTTTACCGGCAACCTGCCTATTGCCGATGAAGGAATTACCGGTCTTAATCTGGTTATCAACAATGCCATAAACGACAATTTGGCCGATCCTTCTCAAGGTGTTTGCCAGGTCCTGATTAAATTTAAACACGAAGTAGTAGGCGATCTCAACATATCGCTCATTTCTCCATCCAACCAGCTGGTGCAATTGATAGGAGCAGGCGGCACTTCTTCTGGTTTTACCGATGCTACGGTGTGGGATATCAAATTCACACCCTGCTTATCGCCCGCAAGTCCGGATCCCGGCTATAGTCAGTTTTGGGATAATGGTGACCCCTGGCAGGCTTTTCAAAGTTACGACGGTACTTATTATCCCAATAGCGGGTGTCTGGAAGATTTTAATACCGGCCCCGTCAATGGAACCTGGACACTGTTGGTAGAGGATGTTGCTGAATTGGATGAGGGGGTAATAGAATATTTCTCTATCATTTTTTGCGATGACCAGGGCATTGATTGTTCGAGCTGTCTTCCACCCATTGCTTCTTTTGCAACAGATTCATTGTTGCTTTGTCGTGGAATAAATTATGAGTTGAACAAAAGGGATCTTGAATGGCAAAGTAGTGATCCGGATACTTTAAATTACCACCAGGCATTTCTGGTTTTTAATAATCACGTTTATGTTGGTAATTTACCTGATACCATGGTAAGCCAGTTGGATACAGGTCAGTACGAAATTTGTTTACTTCAGTATCATAAAAGTGATTCCTTGCTGGTTGATTCTTTACCGATTGGCTTTTTGGATACTTTGGTGAATGAAGTCTTGTTGCAGCAGGGCATATGCGGACTGATTTCTGATTGTACCTCCCTTTCTATTTTGCCTGTTGCCGACACTATTGACCAGCATTATATCTTATGTCAGGGGGATACCCTGTTCTTTGCAGGACAAAGTTTTTCAAAGGCAGGTACCTACTTCATCAATCTGCAGGAAGGTAGCTGCGATTCTGTTGTTGCGCTAAGCATTGAGCTAAGAAAAATGACACCTGAGATAAGTTACTCCAATCCCATCCTGAATTGTAACAACGAATTTATCGACATCACACTTTCAGGACTGGACAATGCTGCCAACTATTCTTTTCAATGGAGTACCTCTAATGGTAATTTTCTTTCTGCGACGGATTCGTCAGTGGTTAGGGTAAATGCAGTGGGTGATTATTATTTGAATCTCACAAGTGGTACTTGCAGCTATTTAGATACACTTATAGTGACATCTGACCTGAGTATACCCCTGCTTGAGATTACCGCTGATGAGATCACTTGCAACAATGCCAATGTGACTTTAGAATTGTCTTCCAATATTCCTTTGCTCACGGTAGATTGGTCTGGACCCGGCTCTATCACGGCAGTGGGTCAAAATGCAGTGGTGTCTCAATCGGGCATATACAGAGCGGAAGTAGTAGATCAAAACGGCTGTGCTACTGCCAAATCCATAGAGGTGTTTGAAAATCTCATTCAACCGACATTACAATTCAATATATCAAACATTGACTGTATTCAGAAATTTGGTGCCATAACCATACTGGATTCATCCAACATTCAACAGGTACAGTGGATAGGTCCTAATCCTGAAAATGTCAACGCCATCGACAGTAGATTGTTATCAGCCGGCAACTATTATTTGACCCTTACAGGTTTTAATGGTTGTGATACCATCATTGAAATTGCGATTGATGATATTAGTTATGAAGTTGACGTTGTTTTACCCTCCGATACCCTCAATTGTTTAAAAAAACAAACACAACTGATACCACTTTCTTCCCGGGTAATTGCCTCCCAGCTATGGACATTTCCTGATTTGAGTGCGGTTTTAACAAATGATCCCATTGTGACAGAGGCTGGCACTTACCAGGTGGTTGTCACTGATATTAATGGATGTACAGGACAAGCAAGCACAGAGCTCGCTATGGATACGCTTGTTCCACAACCTTTGGTAACCGATAAGCTTATTGATTGTGATTCTACCAGTGTTTTGATTTTTGTCTCCAATGCTAAGCCAGCATATCAATACCAATGGAAAGGACCCGGCGCTTTTTCCTCTACGGCAGGAAGTGAAAGGGTGATTACTCCAGGTACTTATTTTGTAACTGTGGTGGATGAAAATGGCTGTAGCGACAGCACCCAATTTGAAGTCAGGTTGAGTCAGGATTTGCCTGATATTGGGTTTGAAATCGACAGCATCACATGCAGTAATCCCATAGCAAGCATAAGGCCTTCGGATACTTTGGGTCTGGATTTTCTCTGGCTTACACCCGGCATGTTGAATAATCCGCAACAATCCATTGGGATGACCGATAAGCCCGGCAGTTACAATGTGAGGATTACCGACCGAAGTAATGGGTGTAAGCGCGATTATTTTTTAGGAGTGAAAGACAGTCGGGAAGTTGCCTCTTATGTTCTTTCTGCCGATACGCTGGGCTGTGTCTATTCTGTTTCAAAATTGAGGGTTTCAGGTGACATTAAAGTTAAGTCATTTATGTGGACAGGTCCGGGTTTTGTTTCTACAGATGCTGAACCCACGGTGACCGTGGCAGGATGGTATCAACTTGTTATGACAGACAGCACAGATTGTGTTTATAAGGATTCAGTGCTTGTAATGGAAGATCTAAATATTCCTCGTGTCACCATTGAAGGTCAAAACATCAATTGCACCAACGATGCGGCAACGCTAATAGCTGCAGCCACCTCGGGCTCTTCCATAGTTTGGAAACAAGATGACTTTGAGTTGGGCAATGGTCCTTTCATTACTGTGTTCAATCCCGGTATTTACAAAGCTGTAGCTATAGGTCAAAGCGGGTGCAAGGATTCAACTACCTATACCGTATTGCTGGACACGCTCAAACCGGAGTTGCTAATTCTGCCACCGCCAACACTGGGTTGTCAGAGGGATTCTGTTGTCCTTGCAGCCAACAGCAACAAAGCCATTGAGATCTATGAGTGGAAAGGGCCGGATATGTTTTTGTCCAATTCAGCTGAAACCTATGTTCGCTTGCCAGGCATATATACCCTTACTGTAGTGGATTCGTCAGGCTGTACAGCCCAGGTCCAAACAGATGTTTTTGAAGATTCCAATAAATTGGAGTATGATACGCTGGTAAACCCTATAACCTGCGTGAATGCCGGAAAAATTGAAATTTCATTTTTCGAGGCCAATGTTTCCGTAACCTGGATTGAGAGTCCTGTTGCCATTGGAGATGGTACACTATCTTTCGAAAGTATGATTGGAGGAATTTACACTTTCGTTGCTACAAGTCAATCAGGATGCACACAGCAAATCTCGATCGAATTAAAATCCGATACAATTGCCCCATCATTGGATGCACTTTCTATCGGTACAATTACGTGTAAGGATACCATTGCAACCATAGGATTTTTAGAAGGATTGCCAACGGGAATGTCCGTATTTTGGAGTGATCTGGGAGTGATAGCGGATTCCATTCAGGTGACCGATCCCGGACTTTATCCGGGCATCCTGACCGGTATAAACGGGTGTACTTCTCCTTTTCAGGCCTTGGTTACAGAAGATGTAAGCGAGCCTGTATTCGAAACGCGCAGCGATACGATTGATTGTATCAAAAGTAAAACGGACTTAGCCATTATTGGCAATGGCATATTTGAAAAAGTTGAGTGGCTGAGCCCCGACGGTACCCAATATTTGGGTCAAAGCGTTAAAGTTGATATGCCGGGCATTTACAAGGTAAGGGTAACAGCAGAAAACGGCTGTATAGCTGAAGATAGTGCCCGCGTTGAAAGTGATTTTAGTGTGCCCGATTTGACAGTAACAGACAGCTTTTACCTTCCATGCAATCAAAACGGAGTGTTGTTGAATTTTACTTCTAAGGATTCGATTCTTTCTGTAAAATGGGTGGGAATTGATCAATCTTTTTTTGCTACACTAGCGGAAGTATCAGCCTTTATTCCTAATCGCATAAAAATTTCTGTTTCATCTTATAATGGTTGTGAGGCCATTGATACCATTTGGGTGGTGCCCTCAAAAGAAAGACCGCAATTTTTTTTTAGTGGGCGATACAATTGGCTGTGCTCCACCATTTGCAGAACTCGTTGCCGGAAATGTCAATGACGATGTATCCTTTTATTGGAAATCAGAGACAGGGCAAATTTCACCAGGTGACACCTTGAAGACAGCTTCTCCGGGCATTTATAAGCTGATTGTTGAAGGTCAAAACGGTTGTAAAGATTCACTCTCCACATTAGTGGCATTGGATACCCTCGGTCCCCAACTTTTGCTGAACGCAAAAGGTGAAATCAAATGCAAAAATCGTAGTGTGCAGTTGGAAGCAGAAATATTGAATCCGAATGGAGACTATCAATTTTTGTGGACAACCGATATTGGAAATTTTACTGGTGAAATGGATAGCAGTCAAACGCAGATAAATAAGCCAGGTACTTATACAATAGCAGCAGTTTCTATAAAAAACGGATGCACAGGGGATGCTTCCATTGTAATAAACGAACAAGACAACACCCTTCAAGCTGAATTTAGTCTCATTCATCCAAAATGTTTTGGTGACAATAACGGCAGCGTGTCCGTTACTCATATATTAGAAGGTGTTCCGCCTTATGTACTGACAATCAATGGAGTTGAGCAGTCAGATGGGTCACTTGAAAACCTTGGCCCAGGTAAATATTTGGCAGCCATTGAAGACAGTTTGGGATGCTTGT
>CALJKQ010000132.1 GCA_937973565.1 uncultured Saprospiraceae bacterium
GGTGGTATTCGAGCGTATAGGCGCGCGGCTCATGGCCGGCGGCGAGCCGGTTGTGGACGTGTCGCCAGTGATGGGGCGAAACCGCTTCCGGGTCGATGCCAAGACGCTCGATCCCGTCGATTGCCTGCAGCACGCGCTCGACCTTGGGCCAGCTTTCGACCTTCAGCAGGATGTCGCCGCCCGGCCGCACGAAGGGCAGCGTTTGGTAGGCTTCGCCGCACGATACTGCGCGCACGATGTCGACGCGCGATGCGGTACTCGGCTCGGTCTTGCTGCTGGCCGGCATCCTGGCAGCGCTGTTGGCCGATAAAAATTTGCTAAACCTCAATGACCCGGTCGAAAAATACATACCGGATTTAAAAATTAAATCGTCTAAACCCAACGACACCCTGCGCATCTGGCATATTTTATCACACAGCACAGGGCTCACAGAGCATGCCTTTACCAATCTGATCGAGATGGGCAGCCCCAGAGAAAAAGTCATTCAGGCATTGTCAGGACTGAAGGCCAGGGATGTTATCGGGCAAGACTACGCCTATCAAAATGCCACCTTTTCATTGATCGAAGATATTATTGCCAGTGTCACCGGCATGACTTACAAAGAGGCATTAAATGCTTTTATTTTCAGAAGATTGGACATGCATACTGCCAGCGCAGATTTCGATAGCATTGCACAACATCCCCAATTCGTTTGGCCACAGCATGCAGGGGGACGCATCCGGGATTTGGATACGGCGTACTACAATGTTCCCTCGGCAGGTGGCATCAACGCAAGTCTCGACGATATGGAAAAATGGCTGGTCGCCATTATGGGTTATCAGCCCCAACACTTATCACCCCATGCTTTAGAGTTGGCATTTTACCCAAGGGTATTTAGTTCTTTTGATGATAAGTATTTCAATTTTTGGCCGGGAGTCATGGACTCTCACTATGGGCTGGGCTGGCGAATCCTCACCATGCCGGACAAAAAACTCATTTTTCATGGTGGACAGGTCAGCCATTACAGAGCAGAAATCGCTTTTGATCCCCAATCCAAACTAGGGGTAGTAGCAATGTTCAGCGAACCCTGCCGTTTGTCCAACACCCTCGTTCCCACAGTTTTTTCGCAAGTCAAGACGCCTTAATACATTGATTTTGACGGATTCACCGGACATTTTTACAGTTTCAGACTTTGTTTCAGCACTAAAAATAGTTAATCCGTACTTTTGAAGTATGATCAGGAAAATCATTTTTTCTATTGGCTTTTGCTTTCTTTTTATTTCCGTAAATGCTCAGCTGTACAAGACCTTGAAAGCTAAACTCAGTTTTGTGTCTGAGGCTCCTATGGAAATCATCAAAGCATCCAACAGTCATGTAATTGGAGCAATTGATACCAAAACCCGGCAATTTTCTTTTAAAGTCAATATGAAAAACTTTGAAGGCTTCAATAGCCCTCTTCAGAAAGAGCATTTTTTTGAAAATTATATGGAAACCGATCAATTCCCGGAATCTACATTTGTTGGCAAAATCATTGAACCCCTGGCGGAAAAAGGCAAACAAACCGTTCGAGCGAAAGGAAACCTCACCATCCATGGAATTACCAATGAAGTATTGATAGATGTGTCATTGGAATGGGTGGGTAAAAGCATTCATTTTACATCGGATTTTGTCATTTTGTTGGATGATTACAACATCCATGTGCCAAGGATAGTGATCCAGAAAATTGCCAAGGAAATAAAAGTCAAATGCAAAGGAATTCTGGAATGAAATTGTGCTGTTGGCTCGCCTCTGTTCTTTGGCTAATGGCATTTAAAGCAGAAGCCCAATCCATTTTTGCCAGACAAATTCCTTTGAACGGAGAATACAAGATCAATGCCATGGTCCAGGATAAATTCGGCTTTTTATGGCTGGGCACAGACCGCGGCATTGTGGTGTACAATGGTTACGATGAAGAATTGATTCCTGTAGTTCAGTCTTTCGAAATAACATGCCTGCAGGTAAGGGATGGGTGGGTATTTGCTGGCACCAAATCGGGTCAGGTATTTAAGATTGATGCCAATAACCATAGCCTGGTAATCAAATTGCCGATATTTACCAAGTCCAAAATCAGCGATATCGAAGTCGATCACAGGATGGGTTTGTGGATTGCAACCTATGGTGATGGGATATTTAAAATGTCATACGACAGCCTTATTGCAGGCATTGTGGAACTCAAATCCAAAGACATTTATGATCTTGTCATTGCCCATGATAAATCGGTCTACATAGCGTCTGATCAGGGCATTGACATCGTTCGTGAAAAATCAAATTCATTCAGGATCACCCCCATTTCCAATCTGCCGGATTATATCATTGTAAAACTATGCAAATCTGCCAGGGGTACCGTGGTTGCTGCTACCTATGATCGTGAAATTTTTGAAATTGGAGCTGATAACAGCCTCAAGACACTTTTTGAGAACAAAGACCGAAATAGAAATTACAGCCTTTTTTGTGCCGATGAAAGACTCTTCATCCATTCAGGAAACAGCATTCTGGAATGGAAAAATGCACGTATGATTTCCCTTCAAATGCAGGACATCAAAGACCGCATTTCTGCTGTATTTGTCGATGATGAAAACAACCTTTGGATTGCCGGCGGAAAATCTGCATTGTATAAATCCGGTATGCAGTTTCTGCAGTTTTCCATACCCCGGGCAAACGAAATCCAGGCCATGGAATATGATGGTAACCAATATTATCTGGGTACAGCAAAGGGCGTGTTTTTGAAAAAGGATCTCATTACCGGCGATGGAAGCTGGATTCTTAAGGGAGAAAACATTACTACCATCCAACATATAGATCGCAGGGTGTGGATAGGAACCTTTTCGAACGGTTTATTCATTTATAATCCCACCAACAACAAGACGCAACACATTGGTAAATTGCTGGATACGGATGACAATACAATCCTTGATATCGAAAAAACAGCGGTTGATCTGGTTCAGATTTCAACGCTGGCAGGCATCATACCTTTGGCAGTTAACCGGGAAGGAGAACCTTTGCCGGGAAAACCACCTGGGCATCATGGAACGCTCAAAGCTTATGTTTACGATATATGCAGTGATCATTCCGGCGGCGTTTGGTATGGTAAAGACCGCAATGGGGTCACTTTGAATAAACTCGGCAAGTTTACCGATTGGAAAGAAATTGTCAATAAGAAGGACCAAAAAGTATACAGACTGGGTTCTGTTTTTTCCATTGCAGAAGGCAGACCCGGAGAAATGTTTTTTGCATCGACCAACCTGGGACTCGTCAGAAACAGAGATGGTATTTGGGATATTTCGCCCAAAAGTTTTTCTCTCAAAAACCAGATCGTAGGCCTGACCAAACTCAACGAAAAATACATGCTTCTTATTAGAAATCACTCGATAGAAGTTATGGAACTGGAAACAGGGCATATTCTTCCATTTTCATTCAATTTGCAGGGAGACCAGGGCATTTCTTTCCTAAATAATTTTACTGCTGCCCAAGGCGATTGTTACTTTGCACTGGGCAATCATTTGGTAAGGTTTTCTCCCGGGGCAGCTTTAGATAAAAAACACCCTGTAACCCGACTGGATAAAGTCGAGGTAAATCTCGAAACGATACCCCAGGAACACAATGTTTTCGAACAACACGAAAACAACCTTCGTTTCAGCTTCACGGCAGGCTGGTTATCCAACCCTTCAGCTGTACAATACGCCTATAAATTGGAAGGCTTTGATGCGGATTGGAGATATACCGGCGATAGGGTAGTTTCCTATCCGCACCTCAATCCCTCCCGATATGTATTTAAGGTTAAGGCCAGTGAAAACAAGTCCTTCTACGATGAGCCCATTACGGTCTATTCCTTCGAAATAAAGCGGGCATTTTATAATACGGTCTGGTTTTATCTTGGGCTGGGGATACTGACATTGGCAGGAATATGGGCATTTCAACAGCGCAGAAGGAATGTGGCATTGTTGAAATCGGAACTGGCGCGCATTAAAACAGAGTCAGAACTGATCAATCTCAAGAGCCAGCTGGATCCACATTTTTTATTTAACACCTTCAATACACTGATTGGATTGATAGAAGAAGACCCTCCCAGAGGGGTAAGATTTACGGAAAATCTCACTCAGTTTTTCCGGTTGTTGTCGCAAAGCAGCCAAAAAGAGCTCAGTGCATTATCTGAAGAAATCCAGTTGGTAGAAACCTATGCGAATATATTAAAGGAAAGGTTTGGGAAAAATGTAACCATTCTTATTAATCCAGAAGTATACAACAACAGTGAATCGGCTATGGTACCTCCTGTTACTTTGCAAATGTTGATTGAAAATGCCGTCAAACACAATGAAGTGAGCAAAGCCAAACCTTTGACCATATCCATTTCTCTGGAAAACGATTACCTGAAAGTGAGCAACGAAAAACACCCTAAATTATCAACCGATCACTCTCTGGGCATTGGAAATAAAAATATTTTTGAAAGGTACAGATTGATGGATCTGCCGTTACCTTTTATAAAGGAGGATGCCCTTTATTACAATTATTATTTGCCTTTAATTAAAAAGAACTGAATATGAAATACATCATTCTGGAAGATGAAATGATTGCTGCCCAAAGATTGACAAGAATGGTCAAGGAACTTAGGCCGGATTACGAAAATGTAGGCATTTTTGAGTCCGTTGAAGAACTTGCCGGCCATTTACTCACTGAGGGTCAGCCCGACATTTTGTTTTTAGATATTCAGGTTGCCGATGGCAATAGTTTCGAACTGTTCAATATTATGGAAGTAAAAAGTAAGGTCATTTTTACTACGGCCTATTCAGAATATGCAGTCAATGCCTTCAGGCACAACGCCATTGATTATCTGATGAAGCCCATCAATGCAGAAGAACTTTCAGCCGCTCTTCAAAAGTTGTCGTGGTTCGATCCTGTTAAAAACAAGGAACTTACTGAACATTTTACGGAATTTAAAAACAGATTTTTAATAAAATTTGGCAGCAAACTTACCATCGTAAATGCGGATGATATTGCCTACATTTATTCAGAAAACAAGATCGGTTACTTCGTACAAAAAAATGGACAAAGAATTGCTTCTGACTACAAGTTGCAGGACCTGGAAAGCCAGTTGAATCCCAAATTATTTTTCAGGGTCAACAGACAATTTATTGTACACATCGATTCAATCGCTCAGATGAATACGTATTCCAAGGCCCGAATCAATTTGCGATTAATCCCGGAATTCAAGGAGGATATTATTATCAGTACTGAAAAAACGCCTGAATTTAAGGAATGGCTCAGGCAGGGTAAATGAAGTTTATTTTATTAAAATTGTATTAACCGTTTCAGTATCGCTTTTGACGAATTGAGGGAGGCCGGCGTACACTTTCCACTTTATTCGTCGTTTAAATATTGATCTTTACAACATGAAACAGAACCAGAAATTTATTTTAGCTTTTTGCCTGGTGGCATGGGTTGTCGTCTTGTCAACTCCCTCCTGTATGCACCAGCCCATTGGCATGCCCGCGGACCCCACAGATACCACCGAGGTAATAGATACCAGTAAAACAGATACCACGCCTGTTGATCCCGGACCCCAGTTTGACTCAACAGGTGTTCCCTGTGATTCCAACATTGTATATTTCGAAAAAGATATCCTTCCTGTTTTAAGACAAAATTGTGCTTATAGCGGTTGTCATGGAGGGGGTACCTATGAAGAAGGTGTAAACCTGGAGAACTATGCCAAGACCATATCTACCGGCAAAGTAAGGGCATTTAATACAAGCGGTAGTGAACTGTATAAGGTCATCACCACTACCAAACAGAAAGACCTCATGCCTCCTCCGCCCAATGCCAAATTAACCACCGATCAAATCAACCTGATTGCCAAATGGATAAACCAGGGAGCAAAAAACGAAATTTGTAATCCCAATTACGGTCAGCCCGTTGCCTGTGCCGATCATGGAGTGACTTATAGTGGCTTTGTACAAAAAATTGTCAACAACCAATGTGTCGCTTGTCACAAAGCCAGCAACCCGTCGGGTGGAGTAAGATTAGACAGTTATGATGCTGTTTTGACCTCAGTACAGAACGGCGGCTTTCTAGGAAGCATAGAAGGCAAACCTACCTTCACAAAAATGCCTTATAACGCGAACTCATTGGACACTTGTACCGTTAATAAAATAAAAAACTGGATCAGTAATGGAGCGAAAAACGATTAAATTCTTATTCATTGGACTTCTCTTTTTAAATGCCTGTTATTACGACAATGAAGAGGATTTATATCCCACCACTGCCGAATGCGTGACGGATAGCATGAGTTTTAAAAATGATATTTTTCCGATCATCAACAACAATTGTGTCGGATGTCACAATTCCGGAGCACTTCAAGGGGGCATTACCATGGAGACCTACGAACAACTTACTCCCTACATTGAAAGTGGCAGTTTGTTGGGGAGTATAAAACACCAGTCCGGATACAGTGCCATGCCCAAAGATGTTGATAAAATGACCAATTGCCAGATTTCAAAAATCGAGCAGTGGATACTTCAGGGGGCTCAGGACAATTAATTAACAAAGGCATTAAAAGCACAACAGGATGAAAAAATATTTGTGGTTATTACTAGTGGCTGTTTTGTTGGGAGCAGCTTATGCTTATTATCAATACAACAGACCCGTAGCCAGCCTGGAAGACAAAAGTGCCGATGTAGTTTTATCCGCACCGGATTTGCTGAAAGCCTTTGAAACCAATGAAGCCGATGCCAATAAAAACTATCTGGATAAAGTCATCGAGGTTCAGGGTGAAGTGGTGAAAATTGAAGATGATGGCACTAAAAAATCTGTCTATCTTAAGTCGGGCAACGAAATGTCTTCTGTCATTTGCGAAATGGAAGCAGGTGCCGATACCCAGGGAGTTTCGGCCGGATCAACAGTAACCATGAAAGGAAAATGTACCGGTTATCTCATGGACGTTGTTTTGGTACAAAGTGTAGTTAAAAAATAAATGAAATTTTATATGAAAAAATCTTTGATCCTAACTTTGCTGCTATTTACTTTTTGGAGCCTCAATGCTCAAAAGTATTTTACCAAAGAAGGAAAGGTAAATTTTGATTCGAGCACCGGCATTGAAAAAATTGCAGCCGTGAATACCAAGGCAACCTCAGTGGTTGATTTTGCAAGCGGTGCCATCGAATGGGGTGTTTTAGTAAAGGCTTTTAAATTCGAAAAAGCACTTATGCAGGAGCATTTCAATGAAAACTATATGGAAAGCAACAAGTACCCAAAAGCGACCTTTAAAGGGAAAATTGACAATGCGGCTTCCATCAAATTGGATAAAGATGGGACCTACAATGTTGTGGTTAAAGGCACGTTGGACATGCACGGTGTTGCAAAACCCGTTACGGCCAATGCAACATTTGTTGTCAAGGGAGGTGCTATATCTGCTACTTCCAAAATCAAGGTGCTGTTGGCTGATTACAATGTTACCATTCCATCCGTAGTCAAAGAAAGTATCTCAAAAGAAGTTACCATTTCTATAGCTGCAGATTATTCTGTATTTAAATAATTCTTATGAAAAAAATCTTGCTGGCATTTGTATTTGCCTCTTCAATGTTTACAATGGCTTCAGCCCAGGAGGGCGATCTCCTATCTTTACTGGGTGAAGAAGAAACTACTGACTATGCCAACGCGGCATTTAAAACCAATCGGGTAATCAACCTGCACTCTCTGGAGAATACAGCGGCAGGTGTTTTTGATTTTAAAATATCCCACCGATTTGGTTTTATCAACGGCGGTATCCAGGAACTGTTTGGTCTGGATGCCAGTACCATTCGAATCGGTGGTGATTATGGTATTACCAATCGTCTGATGGTGGGTTTTGGTCGCAGCAGTTTTGAAAAAACATACGACGTTTTTGCCAAATACAAGTTGCTGAGACAAAGTTCAGGCAAAAAGAATATGCCCATCACCGCTGCTGTTTTTGCCAGTGCAGCTGTCAAAACAACACCCTTCGCAGATCAGGAAAGGGAAAATTATTTTTCTTCCCGATTGTACTACACCTGGCAAGTTATCCTGGGACGTAAATTTTCAGAAGGTTTTTCTTTGCAGCTTTCTCCAACCGTGGTACACCGCAACCTTACGGCTACCAAAGCTGAAAAAAATGATGTTTATGCAATAGCCGGTGCCGGCAGAATAAAACTGAGCAAAAGGATTGCACTCAATGCGGAATACATCTATGTGTTGCCGGACCAAATTGCATCGAGATACAGAAATTCGTTGTCACTTGGTTTTGATATTGAAACAGGGGGCCACGTATTCCAGCTGCATTTCACCAATTCAACTTCAATGATTGAAAAGGGCTTTATCACCGAAACGGTGGGCAACTGGCTCGATGGCGACATTCATTTTGGATTCAATGTTTCCCGTGTGTTTACCTTTAAGTCTTATGAACACGAATAATGACTGCCACTTCAGCGATATTTTGTATCTTGGACTTCCGGTAAGTCAATACAATGGATATCCTGATCTTATACAATTCTTATTCCGGCAACGGTAAAGGAAAAGCGATGGCAGAAACCATGAAGGCCAGACTCCAGTCTATGGGGCTGGCCTTCATGGCTTTTGAAAACGACTGGCCTGATGATTTGGATAGTTGTCAGGAGGTTTTTTTATTCGGTGGTGATGGCACCCTCAACTATTTTATCAATAAGTACAAAGTGCCGGCCCATATTACACTCACCCTGTTCCCCGGCGGAACCGGAAACGACCTCCATTGGAAGCTTTTTGGTGAAACTGATATTGCAGATCAAATGCAAAACTGGCAAACGTATCCCACAACGCACATCGATGTCGGTAGGTGCAATGAAGAATATTTTGTCAACATGATCGGTCTCGGTTTCGATGGGGAAGTACTGAGGAAAATGAAAACAATCCGTTGGATTGGCGGCCATCTGGGCTATTTGCTGGTGGTCATCAGACTAATATTTTCCTATAATGAAAAAGTGCTGAAACTAAGCTGGCCGGAACACACCGTCCATTCGCCATTGCTGCTTTGTCAGGTGTCCAACTCAAGTCGGACCGGGGGAGGCTTTCACGTAGCACCTCACGCCAGGATTGATGATGGCTGGCTCAACCTCACTTACTGCCTGCCCAAATCGATCTGGCAAAGATTATTTTTCCTGCCCAAAGTGGAAAGAGGCAGCCACCTGTCTGTAGCAGGTGTGTTTACCCATACGGTACAAAGACTGGAGATCACAGCCCAAGAAACCATCTATTATCAACTGGATGGAGAGCTGCGCAACAGCATCCATTTCCACATTGACCTTGCGGAGCGCAAGTTGAAAGTAAGAAACAACGCTTTGGTTTAGACTATCTGTTTTATTTTGCAACCCTTCAGTTTAAGCAGTCTCAATATACCCTTTTCGCCCGGAAGGTGGGCGGCTCCGATACCGGTAAAGGTTGCATTTTCCAGGGCATATTGATATACGGTATCCGCCATTTTGTAGTTGCGTTCGTACAACAGAATTTTCCGAAATGCACCCAACCCACGTTTCCCCAGCTGGTAGAGGGCATTGGTTTGGTTTTGACTGTAATAATCGGCCAATCTTTGCGCCTGGTGCCTGAATTTATCGGGTCTTTTTATAATGGTTGCAAACTGTTTGATTTGTACACCCGGATCCAGCGACCTGGCAATTTGGTATTGATCTTCAGGACTCTCTACACCGCGGATCTCCATATTCTTAGATAGGGCATGGTCCAGCAAATACTGATCCAGGGTAGCTGCATAGTCGTTTCCCAGACACGAGGCCATCATGGCACCTTGTATGAAAATGGGACTCATGTTGCTAAGGGCTTCGAGAGGTACGCCAAAAGCTTTGAGCAGCATATGGACAGCTTTATCAAATTTCTTCCTTCCCAAACTATTTTCCAGCTCCATGCCGGCGGGAAGCAAAAAGGCCCGCTGCAATGCTACGGCATCTACCTCGTGGGTATTCATCTCAGGACTGTAAACTTTGCAATGCTCCATTAGCTCGCAAGCCCGCTCAAAATAAGTAAAGGCACGCTTGTCCCTGCTGTGCATGGTGCCCATCACATAAGATGTATTGGGGAAGGAAGCATGTTGGATGGAAAAAATCATGGCTAAAAAGGAGTCAACTTATAAAGTGTGATCTACTTCCAGATAAATGGTAATAAAAAAAGGCCGATTCGATGAATCAGCCTTTTGTTTTTTAAGTTATTGCTGCGGTGCTGTCTGCTCCCCGCCTTCAACGCCTTCTTCGGCATCCGGATCACTTTCGTAATCGTATGGCAATACTTTTTCTTTTTTCACTTTGGAAAGTGTCATCAAGGTTTTCAATCTTTCGATCTCCTCGATCTGTGAAAGGGTCTTGAACAACAACTTTTCGTAGGTAGGAATATCCTTACATACTATCTTCAAAAGGAAGTCTGCATCACCTGTGATGATATAACATTCTGTAATTTCATCTACCTGTTTTACCTTCTTGATGAAGTTTTCCAGGGCATTGGGCTTTTGCCATGCCAAAGACACCAGTACATAAGTTTTTACATTTAAACCTATTGCTGTAGAATCAACTTTTGCGTGGTAACTGAGGATAATACCGGCTTGTTCCAGTTTTTTAACCCTCTCCAAAGTGGGGGCTGGTGATAGACCTATCTTGCGGGACAAATCGAGATTGGTAATCTTGCTATTTTCCTGCAATAATTTCAAGATTTTAAGATCTATCTTGTCTAATTTGTAATCTGACATAGAATTATTGAAATTTTATTTTAACAAAGGCTTTTCATAAACGAATGCAAATTAAAATAAAATTTTAATAATCTCCAATTTTTAAGGAATAAATTTTTAGTTAATTCCGAAAAGGCGACTTTAAAGCACTTTTTTGGGTGATTTTCGTCATTTTTTTGATATAACTTATTGATTATTAGGCACAAAATTTTAATATGGCAAATTTTATTTTGTGGTAATTTTCACCGCTCTGGCATATAAAATGTAAGTTTTTGTCACATTTATAGAAAAATTTTGAAGCAGATCGAAAATTGGCAAAATAAAAAGGCCTGGTGGACAAAACCAGGCCAAACTTAATAGAAACTCTCACTTAAAATCTTATCGACCTCTGGTGACCTTATTGAACGGTCACCGGAAGGGTATATACTTCAAATGGTTTAAGACCATCTGTACTGATTTTTTTGTAATTCAAAATGTCCTTGACCTTTCCATCCAGCTCTTTGTCACTGGTGCTGCTCACCAAAAGCTCGCCGCTGCTGTTCACAACAAACGTAATCAGGAATGTCTTTTTGGTAGTGGATTGCCAATCGGCTTTCATAAGGTGTTTGGCCACTTCGTTTCTTACTCTTTCTGTAAGACTGGGATCAATGTCTTTGGCATTCATTACGAAGGCAGAAAATGTCAGCAAACCGGCAACTAAAAACTTGGTAACTCTCATGGGTAAAAATTTATTTGATTGTTTGTTTAAATTAATACTCTACAGACGCCACGAGTGTACTTCAGGTTGCACGGGCATAGACCAAATAGACTTTTACTTCGACGAAATGATGTTATTTAACGGTGTCTTAACAGAAGCGACATGCAATTTAACATTTGCACCCTGCTGTCCGGTCCTATTTCAGGAAAATGGATTTGGTAAAAGGAACAACCATGATATTACTTATATAAAATCGTCTGGAATGCCTGTAAAATAAGGCAACGACAAGCAACAACTGCGTGGGGAAAAGGGCAGTGTAGGATAAAAAAAACAGAAATTTAAATCAAATAAAAATGTCGATCACACTCAACGAAGAGCAAATGAGTCAAACGCCAGCATGATTTTACCAATGACTCTGTGCTGGATCAACATAAATTCATTGCCATCTGTCAATACTTCAAAACGCGTATCTTCTCCTACTTCTTTGGGACTGTATTTGTTTTGCTTAAACTCTATATTGGCCAAAGACCAGGCTGTGACGTGTTTTTTGGTACCATCTTTTTTCTGCACCGTGATTTCACAAAAAATGGGTTGACGCAAAATCATTTCACGGTTGGGATTATTGCTGTCATTGTATTCTGCTACGATGTTGGAAAACCCTCCCAGATAAGGCTCTATCAGCTTTTCATTGAGCTTGGGTAACTTGGTACCGGTATAAGGATTGGTGATTTCCCAACCCAATAGTTTTTTCTTTAAGGTAAAGGATGAGGGTTTGTCGTAAGGGTATTTGATCTCTACCATTTCTATATCCCCGGCCTTTTCTACAAATATATCTTTGGTCTCGTACTCATTCATTCCGTAAAGAAACCTCGTTCTGATGGAGTAGGAAGCACCTTGTGTAAACAATACATACGGCTGCTCTGCTCCTTCCATTAAAAAGGCAGTGCCCGAACCATCACCAATTTCATTGCCGATAAAAAAGGATTTCATCAATTCATCCTCTTTATCAAAAAACTGAACTTTGATCCCCGTTTTGGCTATGCTTTTTTTAATCACCTCCGTGCCGGCTCTGTTGGGAATGTATTTTAAGGTCAACGCCTTCATGGTATTGAGTATGTAAGCCGGAGCCTCGTCCCTGGCCTTCCTGCCGCTGTTCAGATACCAGCCATCTTTCTTTTTGGTAAAGATAATCTTGGGGTAGTTTTTTCGCTCGATGGAAAAAGACCCGACATCTTCTGTATTTTCAATCCGGAAACGCCTGTCGCTGACGTCCATGCCCAAATCTTCGGGCTTGCCTTTCCACCAATATAGCATGGCACTGCATAATATCAATAAGGCAAGTACTGCGGGTAATATATATTTTTTGTTCATGGTTTCTTTGCTTATTTGGTGTACTTCCTTCTCCTCCACACGGTGTACAGAGCACCGCATAGAGCCAAAAATACCAATGGCAATACGATGTTGATCAACTGCCATTTTGTTTTTTCTTTTTTAGCTTTGACCTTATCCAACAAGCGAAGTTTGATTTCTTTGGATCGGGCACTCAACACACCTTCTTCATCCAGCAAGTATTCAATGGCATTGAGGATAAGATCTTTGTTGCCTTTGTAATATTTGATCTCCCACTTATTAAAACCTATTTCCTCGGTTTCGTTGGTGCGGGTGTTGATCAGGTTTTGCATAAAATCTACATCACTGAAAACTATCTGCTTGGTGGCTACGCTCTTTTCTACAAATTTTGTATTCAGCTGTTTGAGCGTCTCCTGAAATGAAGCACTGACACGGTTTTTAAAAAAGGATTCAAATTCTCCTTCAAGCAAGACAGCTACTGCTTTGTTGCCATCATTGAATTTAGCAGGATCGGGCTCGGTTTTGAGGATCTCAAAGTTGAGTCGTACCGGATTGAATTGAGTCCTGGAATACGGACTGCTGGCCAACAGCACCGTCTTTTTAATGGGCGTAGCTGTCTCTACTGTATCAATACTCGCCGGGAAAAACATGTTGACCCGATCGATGTTTTTTACAATTACGTGATTATTGAGCGATTGCAGAACCGGATGGTAATACCAGGGAAACATCATGGTCTGGGGCTTGTCACCGGTCATGCCCACAATCTGAGGAATGGCGGAACATTCCAGGTCGATGATGAGATTGGGCTGCACCCTGGCGCCATATTTAAAGAGCATATCATCCACTCCGGTAACGATATCCTGTGGTACATAAAAGTTGTATTTCGCTATGCTATCGAGACTCGCTGTAAGTTTTTCCATAGCCCAGATCACTTTACCTCCGCGCATGATATACTGGTCGATCTTAAATTGATTGGGCAAAGAAATTTCTCTTTTGGGAGCTGCAACGATGAGCAAATTCACGGAGGTGTCGATCTGAACCACACTGTCCAAAACTATTCGCCCTGTGTCGTAAAACTTGCGCAGTTCTTTTTCAAGTCGGTAGGTAAATCGCGAGTCCAATTCTCCGGAACCTGCACTGAACACGATGTTTTGTTTTTCGCGCAGCATCATCTTTTGTAAGGTATGCGCAAACTTGTATTCCAACAGGGATATGGAATTGTTGAGTATTACTTCTTCGTCACTGCCCGGCTGCTGCTCTTCCAGCAAATTCACCACGGCCTTACGCGAACCAATGTTGATGAGGGCATAAGGGTAAATGGCCTTTTGCACCAACTGCGTACCATCGTAATATTTTAGTGAGGTGGGTACAATTCCTTCTTTGGCCAGGGCATCTCTGGTTTTGATGATGTCATCCTGTGTGCCCTGAACGGGATTCTCAAATTCAAACTGAACTTTGGGATTGACCGATTTGATTTGTCCCAGTACTTCCCGGATGGAAGCCTGCAACCGTTTGAAGCCGGCCGGGAAATCGCCATCCAACAATACTTTGATGTACACGATTTCTTCAACTTTTTCAAAGGTTTCAACCGTGGCATCGGTGAGGGTATATCGTTTGTCCTGTGTAAGATCTACATAGGTGTGAAAATAGGCAGAAATAAAATTGGCAAAAATGGCAATGCCCACAACCATCAGAAAACTGTACCATGCCGGTGATATCTTTTTGATCATGGCTTATTTTTTTGAAGTGATGATGGCATGACACGCCGTTATGCAAATGGCAATCAAACCGGCAAAATAAACGAGATCGCGGCTATCTATGGCACCCTTACTCATAGCGTCGTAGTGCGACTGTATACCAAATTTGTCGATAAAGGAATCGATGTTGCCAATGAATACGGGCATTGACGCCAAATAGTCAAAGGCCCAATGCACTACAAAACACAAAAAGGCTCCGAGGATAAAGGCTACGATCTGGTTGTCGGTCAGTGCGCTGGCCAGCATGCCCAAGGCCACAAACGACGCCGATAGAAAAAGTAATCCTATATACGATCCGGCAATCGCACCACTATCAAGATTTCCCACAGGAGATCCCAATTGATATACTGAATAATAATAAACCAGGGTAGGGGCCAGCGCAAACACAACCAGACAAAGGTTGGCCAGAAACTTACCCAGGATGATGTTGTAATCGCTCAGCGGCTTGGTAAATAAAAACTCTATGGTTCCCCTTTGACGCTCCTCCGCAAAGCTGCGCATGGTAATGGCAGGGATGAGGATGAGCAGAATGAAGGGCGCCAGTGAAAACAGGGGATCCATCGACGCATAGTTGTAATCCAGCACGCTGCTTTCGGTGAATACCCACATAAACAAACCGTTGAGCACCAAAAAGACGGCGATGACCATATAGGCGATCAGCGAGCTGAAGAAGGTATGAATTTCTTTCCAGAATATACTAATCATGGTTGCTTTTTGTAAGTTTTTGAAATATGTATTCCACGCTGAGTTTTTCCTGAGCCATTTCTATGATGACCCAGCCATGAGATGCACAGAGCCTGAATACATCGGGTCTTACATCCCTGCCGGCGTCTGCATATATTTTTACTTCGTGGTCACGGCTTTCAAGTCGCTGCACGCCGGCGATATTTTTCAAATCCAGAACCGAATAATTTTTTTCCAGAAACTTTACCGTAATCAGATTTTCGCCTTTGATGCGGTTCTGCAATTCCCCAATGGGATCATCGGCTACGAGTTTGCCTTCATTGATGATGATCACGCGGTCGCACAAGGCCTGGACTTCCTGCATGATGTGGGTGGAAAAGATAACGGTCTTTTCTTTGCCCAGATCGCGGATCAATGCCCTGATGTCGGCCAGCTGGTTCATATCCAGACCGGAAGTAGGCTCATCGAGAATCAGAACTTCGGGATCATGCAACATGGCCTGTGCCAAGCCCACACGTTGCCGGTACCCTTTGGAGAGCGCATGGATGGGTTTGTGCTGTTCTTTGCCAAGCCCTGTCATTTCTATGACCCTGGCAATGCGGGCAGACGGCGTATCGATGCGGTGTATGCCGGCGGCAAAGGCCAGAAACTCCTTTACGTACATGTCTTTGTAAAGGGGATTGTGTTCCGGTAAATAGCCGATTCTGCGGCGACTCTCCATCGCTGCGTCCCGGGTGTCGAAACCACACACATTTACACTGCCTTCATCGGGCTCGATGTAGGAAGTGATCATTTTCATGGTGGTGGATTTACCGGCTCCGTTGGGACCCAGGAAACCCAGAATTTCTCCCGGCCTGGCGGTAAATTGGATGTGGTCAACTGCGCATTGGCTACCATACCACTTGGTCAGTCCTTCTACCGTTACCATGCTGTATGCTGTTTTGTTGTCATGAATTTTTTAATTATTCTGCTGTCGGGCTTTCTCTTTTGATGATGCGCACTACTTCGTCAATCGAAAGGGCATCTTTCATTTCAAAATCGCCGATGGAAGTACGCGTTAGTCCGTACAGATAAGCCCCAACCCCCAGGTCTCTTCCGATGTCGTTGGCCAGGGATCGGATGTAGGTGCCCTTGCTTACTTCCACGTCAATTGAAACAAAGGGCAAAGATACGTCTGTGACTGCATATTTTCTGATTTCTACCCTCCGCGATTTGAGCTCGATGTCGGCACCACGTCTTGCGAGGGTATAGGCATTTTTACCTTTGACCTTTACCGCCGAAAAAATAGGGGGTACCTGATCGATCCAGCCTGAAAATCGGCCTATAGCCTCGTGAATGCGATCTTCGGTGAGGTGGGATATATCGGTTTGATTTTCTTCTTCACTTTCCCGATCAAAGGAAGGGGTGGTTACCCCCAATTTGATCAGCGCTTTGTAAGCTTTATGGTCACTGCTCAAAGCCTCGAGCAGCTTGGTGTACTTACCGGTGCATACGATGAGCAGGCCGTCGGCCATGGGATCGAGCGTACCTGCATGTCCTACCTTGATGCCGGGCAGACCGTGGTTGTGTTTGATGGCATACTTGATTCTGTTGACCACATCAAACGATGTCCATTCCAGAGGTTTGTTAACCAGAATCAGACTGCCTGCGGAAAAGTCGGCAGGCAATTCAGGTTTGTTCCTGGATACAATGACCAGGGTATTGGGGTCGATGGTGTTTTTTTCCACAACCCTTTAAGATGTCTGAGTGAAATAATAGATGAGGCCAAAAACACCCACCAATAGACAGTAATAGGCAAAGTAATCGAGCTTGCTTTTCTTCACCAGGTTGATCATCACGGTACACGCAAATATACCCACCAAAAAGGAGGTAATCACCCCGGTAATGGCTACGGTAGGAGAGAGGGTAGTATCGGTAAAGGCCCCATCGATGATGTCTTTGCATACCTTACCCAAAATCAGGGGCAGCACCATCAAAAATGAAAACCGGGCAGCCTGCGCCTTGTCGATGCCCAAAAGCACAGAAGTAGCAATGGTTGACCCCGACCGTGAAATTCCAGGCAAGATGGCCACAGCCTGGGCTACGCCGATGATAAAAGCATTTTTGTAATCAAGCGGCTGGTTGGACCTGGATGCACGACCCGACAACCAAAGCAAACCGGCTGTACAGATCAGGAAAAACGAAACCAAATGGATCTTGGATTCAAAAAAAGTTTCCAACACATCTTCAAAACCTACCCCAATGACGGCAGCAGGTATCATCGATACAATGATCTTCAGGGCATACTGTTTTTCTTCATTGTTCACCGGCTTAAAGATACCGCGGAGCAATTCCAGGATCTCTTTCCTGAATACCACTACGGTCGAAAGCATAGTACCCACGTGGAGGATAACCGAAAGCAGAAGGCTTTCCTCTCCCAGACTGCGATCACCAAATATATACTTGGCCAACTCCAGGTGTCCGCTGCTGCTCACCGGCAAAAACTCAGCCAGTCCCTGCACGATGCCGAGGACCAGACCGTAAAGAAAATCTGCCATTATTGTTTTTTAGTAAAAATTGCCACGATCTGCAGCGCCAGACCTGCCAGAATAAGGATAGGGGCTATCAGAATCCGGCGCGTTGAATAAATCAGTGATTCATCCCATACATCCGGCGATGGCATATGACCGCCCGACATCAGGATAAGCCCCAGAAAAATCAATGCCAGTCCCCCCAGCATAAAATAGTAATTCCTCTTACCAAAGGTCAGTGAATCGACCATCTTAGGTCCTGCAGGCGTTTCCATCCTGGATTTGGTGGGCTCCACCTCCACGCTTTTTTTTACTTTGCTCATAGGGGCAATGGTTGATAATCTAATGAAATTGAGTTGCAAATATATGAAAAAAAGAAAAGATGATGGCCATCCGGATGACTCAAAGCCGATTTTCAAATTTATTTAACACCCTCTCAGTCCCACTTTTTCGTCATTTTTCAAATAACGACAAAATTATTGTCAAAAAATAACACAAAAAAGACAAATAAATTGTCAAAACGATGTATTTTTGCTTTGCACTTTGCGCAATATTTATGACCCCTAATCCCTAACCCCTCCCTTGTACCTCAACTGTCACACATACTACTCCCTCCGCTACGGAGTCCTCTCACCGGAAGAACTGGTAGATCTCGCTGTCCAGGCAGGGGTATCGTCGTTGGTGCTGACCGATATCAACAATACTTCCTGCGCCTTTCAGTTTATTACGGCTTGTCGCAAACAAGGGATCAAACCCATCCTGGGCATCGAGTTTCGCAACGAAGAGGAATTTCTTTACCTCGGCATCGCCCGCAACGACGAGGGCTGGCGGGAGCTGTGTGCCCTGCTCACGGAGTACTCGCTCCGCCAGGAAGCCCTGCCCAAGGAGCCACCCGTACTGCCCAACTGTTACATCGTTTTTCGCAAGCTGCCCAAGGCCATCAACAGCCTGCGCGACAATGAATACATAGGCGTCAGGCCCGAAGAGGTCAACCAGCTTTTTTCATCCTACCTCAAAGAACACCTACACAAGCTGGTGGTTTTTGCTCCCGTCACCTTCCGCGATGAAGATGGCTTTAAAGCACACAAGCTGCTGCGCTGCATCGACCTCAACATCGTACTCAGCCGACTCAAACCGGAAAGTTGTGCGCGACAGGGGGAATACTTCCGCGGACCGGGAGAGATTAACCAACTTTACGAAAGGTATCCCGTCATCCTGCAAAATACCCAGCGCCTCCTTGCTGCCTGCCATACCGCCATGGAGAGCAGCATCCAGCACAACCGCCTCACCTTCACCGGCGATGCCAAAGATGACATGGACCTGCTCACCAAACTCGCCGTCTCCGGCTGCACACGCCGCTATGGACCCCGCAACAAAAAGGCCACAGAACGCACCCAAAAGGAATTAAAAGTCATCCAGAAAATGGGCTTTTGCGCTTACTTCCTCATCACGTGGGACATCATCCGCTATGCTACCTCCGCGGGCTACCACCACGTAGGGCGGGGTAGTGGGGCCAACTCCATCGTAGCCTACAACCTGGGCATCACCGATGTCGATCCCCTCGAGCTCGACCTCTACTTCGAGCGATTCATCAACCCCTACCGCAGCTCGCCACCCGATTTCGACATCGACTTCTCCTGGGATGAACGAGATGATGTGACCGATTATATTTTCAAACGTTACGGAAAAGAACACACCGCCCTGCTCGCTACCTACAATACGTTTAAGGGCAAGTCCATCATCCGCGAACTGGGCAAGGTACTGGGCCTGCCCAAGGCCGACATCGATACCATCGTAGACGAGCCCCTCGCCACCGAAAAACACCACCCCTATGCCAAACACATCTTCCGTTACGGCAAGATGATCGAATCTTTTCCCAACTACCTCTCTATCCACGCAGGGGGCATCCTCATCTCCGAGCGACCCCTCAACTACCACACCGCCCTGCAACTCATGCCCAAGGGCTTTCCGATCGTACACTTCGATATGTACGGTGCCGAAGACCTCGGCTACCACAAATACGATGTGCTCAGCCAGCGCGGTCTCGGCCACATCAAGGATGCCGTAGAGCTCGTCAAATACAACCAGGGCAAGGCCATCGACATCCACAACGTAGCCGAAATCAAAGAAGACCCCAAAGTAAAAGCCCAACTCCGTTCCGGCCACTGTATCGGCTGTTTTTACATCGAGTCACCCGCCATGCGCGGCCTGCTCACCAAGCTGCGGTGCGACAACTACGTCCACCTCGTGGCGGCCAGTTCCATCATCCGTCCCGGCGTGGCCAAGTCGGGCATGATGCGCGAATACATCCAGCGTTTTCACAAGCCGGACAGCTACACCTACCTCCACCCCGTCTTCGAAGAGCACCTGGGCGAGACCTTTGGTGTGATGGTCTACCAGGAAGACGTGATGAAGATCGTCCACCACTTTGCCGGCCTCGACATGGATGAGTCCGACATCCTGCGGCGCATCATGACGGGCAAGAAAAAAAACTCCGATACCTTCCGACAGCTCCAGGAAAAATTTTTCAGAAATTGCAAAGAACGGGGCTACTCCGATGAATTGTCTATGGAAGTATGGCGGCAGGTGGAGAGCTTCAGCGGCTACTCCTTCTGCAAAGCCCACTCCGCCAGCTTTGCGGTAGAATCGTTCCAGAGCCTCTATCTCAAAACCTATTACCCCCTCGAGTTCATGACCGCCGTAGTCAACAACTTTGGTGGTTTTTACAACGCCGAACTCTACCTTCACGAAGCCCGTATGTGTGGCGCCAATGTACACGCTCCCTGCATCAACCAGAGCCAATACCTCACCCACATCTACGGCAAAGACATTTACGTAGGTTTCATCCACATAGCCCAGCTCGAACAGAAAGTAGCAGATCGGAAGAGCACACGTCTGAACTCCAGTCACCAGATCTGATCTCGTA
>CALJKQ010000133.1 GCA_937973565.1 uncultured Saprospiraceae bacterium
ATACGAGATCAGATCTGGTGACTGGAGTTCAGACGTGTGCTCTTCCGATCTAATTGGAGGTGAGATAAGTCCAGGGAATCCCAAAAGATACTATTGCTGCTATCCCCCCAATTGATGTTGATGCCATTGGTTTTATATTTTTTTACAACTTCGTGGTTGTAATCTATGGCAATGGTGTTGAGTCCAAGTTCATCCTTAAGATAATGGTATGCGGGTCTGCCAATACTGCCATATCCGACCACCATAAACTGTGCATCTCCAATAGATTTGGGTTCTTCGTCAATATACATTCCTCCCGTATTTAATGTCAGGAGCTTGTTGCGATATTTATCAAATAATTCATGTGCTTTTGCATTGAATGGAGAAGAGACCAAAAATGAGAGTGTCATCAAAAGGGCAAACACCGTGATCCAGTCCAATGGCACCCAGCCCGCCTTATAACCAATCAATCCCGTAATCAAAGCAAACTCACTAAAATTACTCAAACTAAGTGAGGTAAGGTAAGCTGTACGAGCCCTGATTTTGTATCGGGAAAATAACGACATAAAAATGGCTCCTTTGAAAAACATAAGTGGGAATAAGACGAGGGTTGCCAATACCACATTCCAGTTGAGTTTACCGGTAAGGCCTATATAGATAAAAAAAGCAATCAGAAAAAAATCCTTATAACCCATCATCCGATCATACAATTCGTCGGCTTTGCGGTGATTCACCAACAACATTCCTGCCAGCAAGGCACCGAGATCGGGTTTAAGGCCTACCTGTTCAAAGGCATAGGCACCCGTAATGAAGGTAGCGAAAAAGCCAAACACCGTCAGCAATTCACCGTGTCCGGATCTCGAAAGCAAAAAATAAAGTGGATATCTGATCAACCACAGGTATACAGGAATCAACAATGCCCAGAAAGAAGGCACTTTATCTGAAACAAAGGTCATAAATACAACAGCAAATATATCCTGCACGACCAGAATAGCGATGGCATTTTTACCATGAAAAGAAGAAAGTTCACCCCGCTCTTCCAGAATTTTAATCACAAAAACGGTACTCGAAAAACTCAAAGAAAAGCCAATTAAAATACAGGATTGAATACTCAAACCGGTAAACAAACTGAGCGATGAAAAAGAAAGCAGGAATACAACAGCCGCTGTTACAACGGTGACCAGTAGCATATTAAGACCAGAAACATACAAGATCTCTTTTCTCAAGATGTTGCTCAATTTGATTTTTAATCCAATGGTAAACAACAACAACATGACGCCCAGATCGGCAATCACCTCGATGAGTTCATCCATATTGGAGTGATCGATCTTAAGTGCTTCTACCAACATGCCTGCTACCAGGAAGCCAATTAACGCAGGGAGTCTGAATATCCTCGCAATCAGGCCCAATATAAAAGCTGCAGTAAGCCACCAAAAAGCAATTGTCATCACATTCTCCATCTCTTTCTTTTTTACGTTTATACCTTTATCGCCCGGATGATGAAAACATCACCCCCTGGTTGAGCAGAATTTGTAACTCTTAGGATTTATTTTCCCGATCATGGGAAGGCAACCCAGCAATGGGTTTCAGCCTGAAAGACAATATTACTTTAATTGACACTTATCTCCAAAAATACCGCCACCCATAAGAAGAATTTAACATAAAAAAAAGAGATCTGTGGTTGTCACAGACCTCTTTAATATCTAACCTTTAAAACTTATTTATACCCAATTGCGATAAGTGCCATTCCACACTCTTCGACCCGTAAGCCATCTTACCAGGTACATGATACCTGCAAAGACAAAGAAGAGAGGTCCGAGGAAGCCCAGCAATGCTATGAATTTTGTGCCATAAAACCGAACCATAGGTCTTCTTAATCTTTCAGAGATGATATACATGCTTGGTATCATCAGCAGGGTAAGAAAGAAGGAGAAGATAAGACCGAAAATAATGGTCCAGGCCAAAGGTCCCCAGAATACCACACTGTCTCCCCCGATAAAAATTTTGGGATCCAGATGGGTAAACAAAGAACCAAAGTCAATATTAAATCCAATGGCCAAAGGAAACAGTCCCAGGATAGTGGCAACTGCAGTTAGCAATACAGGAATAATTCTGATTTTACCTGCCTGTATAGCTGCCTCTCTGGTTTTAAATCCCCTTGAACGAAGTTCATTGGTAAACTCCAATAGCAAAATACCGTTTTTGATTACAATACCTGCCAATCCGATAACACCCACCAAAACCATGATGGTTGGCATTGTCATTCCGGTAATGGCAAAACCCAAGAATACCCCAATGACAGAGAAAAAGATTTCTGTCAAAACGATAAATGGTTTACTTACAGAATTGAATTGCAAAACCAAAATCAGGAAGATCATACCCAAGGAAATAACAAAGGCCTTACCCAAAAATGAATTGGTTTCCTGTTGTTGCTCACTTTCACCGGTCTGACGAATAAATACACCATCAGGCATAGAATAGGTATTCTGGAATTCGTTGATTTTTTCTTTCAACTCCTGGTTGATAGATGCTACGGCGGTAAGATCGGTAACATTGGACTGTAGCTGGATGGTGCGCTTATTGTCTTTTCTTTTGATTCCACCTGTGCTGCTGGTAAAGTCAAACTTAGCCACTGCACTGATAGGCACCTGCTTGATACGGCCTGTATTGAAATCGCGGAAAGTAATGCGCATGTTGATGAGGTTTTGAATATCATTGCGCTTAACCTGATCATAACGAAGCTGAATTTTGTATTCGTCTTCGCCTGATTTTAGTTTACTCACTTCTCTTCCAAAGAGGGCTGTCCTGATGGCCATACCTACCTGAGCGGTACTAACACCTTCGATGGCTGCTCTTTCTTTATCCACCACGATGGTTACTTCCGGATTGTTGAGGTCGGTATCCATAGCCAGGTTTTCAATGCCTTCAACCCGATTGGTATCGAGATAATTGTACAGATCGGTTGCTACTTTGGCATTGGCATCGAAATCGTCTCCATAAACTTCAATGTTCACCGGAGGATCTGTTGGAGGGCCACCTCCTTCCTGTTCAACCGTTACCTGAGCTCCCGGAATGTCTTTTACCATCATACGCACACTGTCAAGGTAAGGAAGTGTAGGCTGGTAAGGCCTTTTGGCAAATTCAACAAAGGATACCTGAATACGACCCAGGTTGGACTGAACACTTCGATTGTTGTCCATAGGATTGTTGGCGTTGAGGGCTACGTTGGAAATGATGCTTTCCACGATAGAACCCGGTTCACCCGGCTTGAGGGATGCCAATGCTTTGTACACCTTGGTTTCCAGCTGTCTTAACACGCGGTCTGTCTCCTCTGCTTTGGTACCTACCGGCATTTTCAGATACACGTATATAAAATTGGGTTGTCCGCTGGGGAAGAATGGAAAATCGGGCTTCCTGGCAATCAGCGCAAACAATGAAAATATGAAGAGGAAAAATACGGCAATAAACATGTAAACGGGTCTCCATCCTTTCAGCAACCAGTGAAGGAGTTTTTCATAACTATCCATCAAACGAGGTAAAACCCGTTCCTGAAAATAATAAATGACATCCTGTAGAAAGTAAGCATTTACAATACCCAAGACCGGCAATAAAATGAGGAAATTACCAAAGCCCGGGGCACCGGCCAGATGAGCCAGAATACCCAGCACAAAGAAAGCATAGAACCACCATTTTTTGAATATTTCATTTTTTGGAGGTTCGTATTCCCTGCCTTCCGGCTTCATCGAACTCACCGCAAATACAGGGTTGATGATAAATGCTACAATCAACGAAGCAAATAAAGTAAAGATCAACATCGTTGGCAGGTAAATCATAAATTTACCTATGATGCCTTTCCAGAACAACAGCGGAAAGAAAGGGGCTATGGTGGTTGCCGTACCCGCCAAGACCGGAATAAATACCTCTCCTGCGGCCGCTTTGGCAGCCTTTACTATGGGCACCTTGCCATTGTCATATATCCGGTGTGTATTTTCAATCACCACGATGGCATCGTCCACTATAATACCCAATCCAAACAGGAGGGCAAACAAAACGATAAAATTGAGGGTAACATCGGTACCAACGATGAAATCTGCTGCCGGCAAAAATAAGAAAGCCACAAAAACACTCAATGGCACACTCAAGGCAACAAAAAATGCATTTACCACACCCATGAAAAACATGAGGATTACCAAAACCAGAATAAAGCCGATCACGATGGTATTGACAAGCTCATGGAAAGAAGTAGCTGCCTGCTTGGATTGATCCCCGGTAATAACAATGTTGAGATCATTGGGCAGCTCATGACCTTTCATTTCTTCGACAATGTTTTTCACCTTGGCCGCACACTCAATGAGGTTTTCACCTGCCCGTTTAACGATGTTAAGCGTGATTACGTTTTTGCCATCCAGTCTGGCATAACTTTCCTTTTGTTTGACCGTATCAATGATGGTGGCAACATCTGAAAGTCTGACAGAGCCTGCGTTGGGTGTTTTAACCATGAGCTGATTGAGTGCCAGCGCACTGTGAAACTGCCCCTTCAACCTGAGGGACCGGTTCATCTCTCCAACTTCGATCTGGCCACCGCTGATGTCCATATTTTCATAAGCTACGGCATTGGCAATATCGTCAAAGCTGAGCATAGCCCTTTCCATTTTTAAAGGGTCTACGTTGATCTGAATTTCTCTTTCCGGAGCGCCCACGATTTCTGCGCGGGTAACCTCAGAAAGGGTTTCAAAACGATCCTGTAATTTTTCAGCATACTCTTTAAGTTTGATTCCATCGTAGTCGCCACTGAGGTTGACATACATGATGGGCATATCGCTGAAAGCAAACTCCTGCACATTGGGCAGCTGGGTAAGGTCTGCAGGCAGATCGGTTTTGGCCTTATCTACTGCATCCTTGACCTTTTGTTTGGCGATTTCGGGAGTGATATCGGTATCAAACTCAACGATAATAAGGCTGAAATCGGTTTGAGAAATCGAGCTGACTTTGTTGACCTTTGCGCCGGAAATACCTTTGATTTGTTTTTCAATAGGCCGGGTAACAAGGTTTTCTATGTCTTTTGGTGAGTTGCCCACATAAACCGTGGTCACAGAGATGGTGGGTACTACGATATCGGGAAACTGCTCTTTGGGCAGTGCATTGAAGGTATAAAGTCCGTACGCGGTAATAATCATGGTTATGATATAAATCGCCGTACGGTTGTCGACCGCCCAACTGGTAGGCCAAAACTCTTTCACCTTATGTGCTACATATTTTAATGGATTCGACACTATTTAAAGTTTTAAGGTTTTAGTAAGGATGGGGTCTTAATTTTTTTCTGCAACGATCTGACCTTCGTAAAGGTTTTGATATCCCTGGATGATGAGTTTATCACCAACGGTCAAACCCGAAAGAATTTCAACTTCATCACCGTACAATTCACCAACCGTAACCGACTTTTTGTGGGTGGTCATTTTACCATTGTTTCCGGCTACCATTACATACACATATTTACCTTTTTCATCGCTCTGTACGATGTTGACAGGCACCACAATGGCTTTGCTGTTGCTGTGATTCAGTATTTTAACCGATGCTCCCATATTGGGTTTAGCATTGGCAGAAGCGGGAATTCTGCATTCGGCCGTAAAACCTCTGGAACTGTTATTGACAGACTGGCTGATTCTGGAAATCGTAGAGTTGAAGGTCTTGCCCAAGGATGGGATATCGATTACCACTTTGGCACCCTGCCTTACTTCTGCAGCATAGTTTTCCGGGATATCAACTTTTACTTTTAGTTCGCTGTTGTTGACGATCTGAATTTGGGGGCCTGTAACCGACATGCCTGTGAATAGTTCTCCTACCTTGATATTAACCACATCAGCAATGCCATTTTGATCGGCATAAACATTGAAAGTTTTCAGTTGCTCTTCCTGAACGGCTATTTGGCTCTCCAGTGCCTCCACATTGTTTTTGGCAGAAAGTAACTGTACTTCTGTACCAATTTTCTGGTCCCAAAGTGCTTTGGTTCTTTCGTACACATTTTTGGCAAATGCCAGTTGCGTTTTGGTAGCTTCAATACCTTGTTTTAGCACCTGATCATCCAACTTAAGAATGAGCTGCCCTTTTTTGACAGGCTGACCTTCTTTGATGTAAATATTTTTTACGTAACCACCCATACCATTGCGGGGTGCCACGTAGGAAACATTTTCAGATTGGACACTACCCTGCAAATTGATGTAGTGTTCGAAACCCTGGGGTGTAAGTTCGGCAGTAGAAACCAATTTGGCTTTGATGGCCCTGGAAGGATCCAGTTTGATCAGTTCTGCCTCTACCGCAGCAACCTTAGCGGCAATTTCTTTTTGTTGGTTCTTGAGGTCTGCCAGTTCCTTTACTTTGGCCTCAATGCCGGCGCCTGCTGTGGTTGCCTCATTGCTGCCGCAGGAAAGAAGGGCTGCAAAGCCCAGGAGAAATAATATTGTTCTCATGATGTTGTGATTGTCTTTTTTAAAGTTTACCAATTGATTTTAAGTATGCCGTTTTGGCAACATAGCCGTCGTAAAGGGCTTGAAAATAATTACCCTGTGAACGCTGCAATTCTGTGTCTGCCTGCAATAATTCAAAGCTGGAACCCAGGCCTGCCTCGTATTTTTTCTTAGTAGCATCAAATACAGATTTTGCCAGCGTCATATTGCGCTGTTGTACATCGAGATTCAACAAAGCATTGTTGAGCGATTTTTTGGCAACATCCTGCTCCAGGTCAATCATGCGCTTTACCATGCTCAGGTTGTTGTCGACTTTGCTCAGGCCAAGTTTTGCCTGCTCCACTTTTCGCTTGCGCTGGAATCCATCAAAAAGAGAGGCATTGATACTGATACCTACCAAACTGGTGGAATAAAAAAACCAGGGATCGTCAGGACTGAGTTTGGCGTTTCTCTGACCATTTCGCTGGTATTGAAAAAAGGCAGCTGCTGTGGGGATATACGCCATTTTATAACGTTTCAGGTCGAGGGCTTGCAACTTGTGGGCTGTATTGAGTAAAGCCACTTCATTGCGCTGGTTGTAATCGAAATTATCATTTTGTGCGATGGCAAGCATCTGAAGTTCTTGGTCGTCCAATTCCGTAGTCAGAACCAAAGAATCCTTCTGAGGCACACCGATGGTAGACTTCAGAAAACCATAGCTGATGCCCAGACCATTGTTGAGCTGATTGAGGGCTGTTTGCGTATTGTTGACGGTAACCTGGATCTTTTCGATATCCAGTTTCTCTGCAAAACCTTTGTTGAACATTTCTCCCATATCCGACTGCAGTTTTACCAGTCTTTGGAGGGTTTCAACAAGGACTTTCTTTTGTTTCTCAGCGATCAAAACCGAGTAATAAGCTTTGTGTACCTGCTCTTTTACTTTGTCTTCGGCAACGGCTACATTACCCCTTGCCAGTTCCAAAACACCCTGGCGCGCCTGAAAAGCAATGAATACATCGGGCTGAAACAAAAGTTGATTCACCGATACCCCTGCATTGACATTGAGGGGGGCAAAAAAGCTCAGTGCCTGCAGACTGAAGGTTGAATTCTGCGTTGAAATGGGATTGCCGTTTCCGTCTTTTACACCTTCTCTCGACAATACTTCATAGATCGAAAGATCCGATGAAGGAAACTGAACCTGGGGTGTATAGAGGTAATAACTACCCTGGGCAGAAAAGGCAACCTGCGGCATTGTCAAACCAATGACTTCTTTGTTTTTCTGCACCTGGATTTCCTCATCCAGTTTTAAGTTTTTGATCTCCTCCACATTGGCCAACGCAGTGGTCACAGCCTCTTCGACCGACAGGTTCCTGATTTGCTGAGCAAATGCAAGCTGGGCGAAGAACGAGATCAGCAATGTAAGTTTAATAGTTTTACCCATATTTGTTGATTGTTTCTTTTTTATATTTTTCAATGATTTGCAGTCCTTTTTGGGTGACAACACCATGAAGAAAGTGATCCATAATGGCATTGGTCACTCTCAAAATATCGTATTTTTCTGAGGGGAAGATATCCTGATCAAAAACCATCATAGCCGTTTCCAACCTCAATCGAGTGAGTACGTCCACATCTATTTCTGCCCTGTACAAACCTTCTTCTTTTCCTCTCAAAAGATTTTTGCTGATTACCTGATACAGGAATTCATTTTTGTGCCGCTCAAATTTATCAAACGTTGCAGGGTGAAATTTTCTCAGGTCATGGATGACAATGGGGTTGATGTCCTGAAAATCTTCAGTCAGCATTTCCATGGTCATAAAAATTTCATGAATGGCATTTTCCGCTTCCTCATGCAGGACGGCGCAATCCTGTTGTCGTTTGCTGATTTCGGTCTCCATAATGGCATCTACCAATTCGTCTTTATCCGTAAAAAACTGATAAATGGTTTTTTTGGAAATGCCCATTTGAGAGGAAAGTTGATCCATGGTTACCGCCCTGAAACCTATCTTCCTGGATAGGTCCTCCGCACATTGTAATATTCTGTTTTTGACGTCCAAATTAAATTTTGTTATTTAAACTGTGGAAACTATTTCAGTAACTATAGTTTCCGTGCAAATGTTTAGTTTTTTGCCCGAAATAGTTGTTATTTTCGACAAAAATTGGATAATCATCGATAAATAATCGGTTAATTAACTGATTATCAATAATATGAGTTTCAACGAGGCAATACAGAAATTTCTAAATGATCTGTGGGCAACCCGGTGGCAAGAATGGATTTCTACCCTGGCACAGCTGGCCAGTGTTTGGTACGCCAGAAAAAACAACATTTGGGTCTACCCTACCGGCATTGTGGGTGTGGTCTTAGCGGCCTGGATTTATTTTTTTATAGCCCAACCCCCTCTGTATGCAGATGGTGTGTTGAATTTATACTACCTGGCTATGAGTCTTTTTGGCTGGTACCAATGGACACGAAAAAAAGAAGAAGCCCTCGTTTTTCCTATTGCGTGGTGTTCTGTAAAAGAATTAATCAATGGCATGTTGTTGTTTGTCATTTCCTGGGCCGCCATTTGGACATTGTTGCACTTTTATACCAACAGCAACACACCCATTCTGGATTCCCTGGTATCCGCCACTGCGGCCACTGCCATGTGGTGGATGGCATTGCGCAAAGTTGAGAATTGGCTTGCGTGGATCGTTTCCAATCTGGTTGCCATCCCTCTCAATTTTTTTAAGGGCTTTATGCTGTTTACGCTGATGTATATTGTATTTTTACTAATGGCATGGGCAGGTTATATTTCATGGAGAAAAGTGGCCAGCCAGACTGCTAAATCTATTTAAATGAAAATTGCTGATCAATTACTTACTCAGGGAAATGTATTCTTTAAAAACAGAAGTTACATTCCCCTGATCCTGCTTCCATTTGCATTTATTGTCACCAAAGCCAGCATAGAAAAATTTCCAATGTGGTTTGGTCATAATGGCATTAATTTCCCAGAAAGGGTTGCCGTTGTGCTTTGTGTTACAGGATTTATTATACGAATGCTTACGGTTGGCTTTACGCCCGCCAACACCTCTGGCAGAAATACAGCCACCCAGGTAGCAGATAGTTTAAATACTAGCGGCATTTACAGCACGGTAAGACATCCTTTGTACCTGGGCAATTATTTTATGTGGCTTTCCATTGCCGCCTTAACGGCAGACCTTTATTTTGTAGCTATTTTTAGTCTGTTGTATTTTATTTTCTATGAGCGTGTTATGCTGGCAGAAGAGGATTTTCTCAGTAAAAAATTTGGCGACTCGTATACAGCATGGAGTCAAAAAGTGCCTACCATTATCCCGAATTTCAGTCAGTGGAACAGTCCCAATCTGTATTTTTCCTGGAAAAAAGTATTGGCCAAAGAAAAGAACGGGGTTCTGGCTTTTTTCGTCTTACTGGCAGCATTTCAAATGTGGACTGATTACGTTCAAATGGGTAAAGTCCAGCTTCCCCACCCCTGGACACTCAATGCTTTGGTCATAACCGGATTGGTATATCTGATCCTGAAAATAATAAAACACCAAACTGATTGGTTGAAAGAAGAAAATCGATAATTAGAGCAAGCCTAGTGCCAGCAACACCATTTTTTCGAATCCTTGCTCCCGTTCATCGGCACTGATTGCTTCGCCGGTAATCATGGAATCTGACACGGTAAGTAATGTCAAAGCCTTAACGCCTGCTCTGGCAGCAGTGAGATAAAGCGCATGCGCTTCCATTTCCAAAGCCAGAATGCCCATTTTGGCCCATATTTTCCAATTTTCAGCATGATCGTGGTAAAAAAAATCTGAGCTCACAACATTGCCCACATGATAAGATATACCCATCTGTTGTGCATTGGATGCAGCTTTCATCAAAAGATTAAAATCGGCCAAAGCGGCCATCTGACCGGGCAGGTTAAATTGATCTGCATAATTGGAGTCGGTAGAAGCACCCTGTGCAATGACAATATCCTTTACTTTTACATGGGCCTGAATAGAACCGGTTGACCCTACACGGATAAGTTGTTTTGCGCCATAATGATGTATAAATTCGTGGGCATAAATACCGGTAGAAGCGGCACCCATACCTGTGCCCATGACGGTTACGCGTTTACCCAGATATTCTCCGGTAAAACCCAGCATGTTGCGCACATCATTGACAAGGCTAACCTTATCCAGGAAATGATCAGCAATAAATTTTGCTCGGAGCGGATCTCCGGGCATCAGCACGGTAGCTGCAAGATCGCCGACGGCTGCAGAGTT
>CALJKQ010000134.1 GCA_937973565.1 uncultured Saprospiraceae bacterium
GACAAATGGACGATTGGTACCAACAAGTGAAGCTATTGGCGGGTTCCCATGTTAAAAGAGCCTCCTTACAACTGGAAAATCATGTTGTTCAGTTGCAGTCAAGACCAAGAGAGTTGCTGAAAGTTGCAGGACTTATGCTTCAGAATCAATATGCTGAATTACAAACGAACTTGGTACACAAAATCAAATTCCAACACCAGGAATTGCAATCCATCCAAACACAGTTATCCATGAGCGATCCTAAAAATATACTCAAGCGAGGATTTGCCATCGTGCGACAGGAAGGTCAATTTGTAAGCAGAACTGTCGTTTTTGATCCACAAAAAACAACGGAAATCAACTTTTACGACGGCAACATCGAAATAGCCCCTACCAACTCATAAAATCCCAGGCTGACCTGTACCCTCCGATCTTTTCTGCATAAGCAATGAGTTGGCTGTACGTTGCGTTTTTAGATAGCGTCACACTATCACCAATGATGACAGCCTGTAGCCTTGCCCTCGTAATAGCTACATTCAACCTGCGGAGGTCATTGAGAAAACCGAGTTCATTCATGTCATTTGAGCGCACCAGAGATATGTAAACCACATCTCTTTCCTGCCCCTGAAAGCCATCAACTGTGTCTACATCCAGTGTAAAGGGATAATTATCTTCCATGGACTTCAACTCACCCTGAATGAACCTCACCTGTTCGGCGTAAGGACTAATCACGGCTACATTTTTACCTTTCAAATGTTCCAGTTGTTGAGTTATATGGTTTTGAAGAATGGTCCATTCCCCCGGATTGAAGAGCGACATCGACTCAGGCTCCCTCACTTCTTCATATCCTGTGCCTGCCGTATCAATAAACTGCAGAGCCGCTTGATCCTGATTAAGTTTTTGGTCAGTTAAATAATCAGGGGAAGTCAATTGTCCTTTGTAAAAATATTGATTGGGAAAGGAAAGGATGTCATCATTCATCCTGTATTGCACATTTAATAAATGGCCCGGCACACCACGCTCCAGCAAATGATCCAGGAGCGTCATTTGTAAACCCAAACTAACTGCCCGGGCAGTTTTTACCGTTGGTGGCAATTGCATTGGATCCCCGGCAAAAATGACCTTTTGTGCTCTGGACATGGCTATCCAACACTCGGGTTCCGAAGTCTGACTGGCCTCATCCACCACAAGGGTTTCAAAAGTCAGACGATTGAGCAAAGAAGAGGAAGAAGACATCAAAGTAGTGACAATTACCTGTGCATTCTGCAATACATTATTAACCATCTCATCCTCCAATTGATCGGCGTACTGGATCGTAGTCCGTGCCTCCGAAAACAACTGTTTTCTCATGGCCCTTTCTTCCGGACCGAAAGAACGCTTAAATTTGGCAGCCTGTTTCCTGATTTTTTCTGCCTCGATTCGATACTTTTTTATTTGATCCCATGCTGCATTTGCCCTAACCTTTTCATCCAGGGTTATTTTGAGCACATCATCTCCTATCCTACTCAAATTGCCAAGCCTTACAGTGTCCAGGCCCGCTTCCAAACATTTCAAAGCCAGCAAATCGGTAGCGTGATTGGAGGAGGCGCAAACCAGGATTCTTTTTTCAACCATGGTCAACTCTTTAATCATTGCCACCAGTGTGGTAGTTTTGCCTGTGCCCGGAGGGCCATGAATAATAGCAATCTTGTCGGCTGCCAGAGCATGCGAGATCGCTGAAGTCTGAGATGCATTGAGCAGCTTGTGATGGTGTTTTAATTCAATTGGATTTGAATGATTGAGGGCTTCATTGGCATAAACAGCTTTTTTCAAATGAAACAACGACCCTTTTTCTGCCTGGATTACGCGGGTCAATGCATCCTTCATGTTGGCAAAAGGTTTTTCATCATAAACCAGTTCTACTGCGTTGATATGGGACAATGGAATGTCCAGATCATCCACATCATCCGACCTGCAGAGAAGTTGCATCTGGTTTTTACCCAACCTCATGATGGTTCCTTTGAGGAAGTCAGTTGACCCGGATCTCACCAATTGCAAGGACACCCCATTGCCCTCCCTGAATTTATTGGCATGCTCAGAAGGAATGGACCTTTCTATTTTGATTTCCAGGTAATCGCCCAGGGTGTGGCCGGAATTAACAAAATTTACGGGATGCCATGCGATGCCGGCTTTTACTTTTTCTTTCAGAGATTTTTCTTCCATTTGCTCGCGGAAGAACCGCTCTTCGTCGGCTCTTTCTGCTTCAACAGCATCCAGCAATTGGAACAACCGATCATTCATGCTCATCTCCCCATCGATAGGTTTGCATCTCTATACCTAACAAATCAATGATCCTGTCTACCACCGTGTCAACTGCTTCTTCAATGGTCGCAGGCTTGCTGTAAAAAGAAGGGATGGCAGGACAGATAACGGCTCCGGCCTCTGTTAGTTGGGTCATATTCCGAAGATGTATAAGGTTGAATGGCGTTTCTCTTGGCACCAGGATGAGTTTTCTTCTTTCCTTCAACATCACGTCAGCTGCCCTGGTTAGCAGGTCATCTGAAATGCCGTTGGCAACTCTGGCAAGCAGCCCCATCGAGCAGGGGCATACGACCATGGCGTCATAACGGGCAGAACCGGATGCAAAGGGTGCAAAAAAGTTTTTATTATCGTAGATCTTCAGACCCGGCTTTTCCAGCGGTTGGCTTCCCATTTCCAGCTGCCAGTTGACGGTAGCATTGGCCGACATCACAACGGCTATTTCACACTGGCCGGATGCAGAGAGTTTGTCAATCAACCTCGATGCATACAAAGCGCCACTGCTTCCCCCAATTCCCAATACAATTTTTTTCATGTTCATTTAACCGTTACTCCGGCAAAAAGTTTTATCCCATTTTTATGTACCGGACACTGAACCGGAAAGAAAAATTCTGCATTTTGACAACCATACACAGAAATCATTGGTTTCATTTAATGATTTATTCAGACGACAAGAAAGAATCCTCACAAAAATAACGAAATAGCAAGACCATGGCAATTGAAAACCTAGATGAGCTTTGGATTGGAGATAAAGTCCGGTCGGTAAAAGACGGCAGGATAGGCAGCTACCTGGGTAAATCAATAAATGGAACCGCTAAAATCAAATACGGCAAAGAAGTTATAGCCATGCATCCCTCTGAACTGGAATTGGTAAAAGAAGAAGATGAAACTTCTTTTGATATGCTGGATTGGCTGGAAGAGCCCCATGGAGTGCCAGCTCAAAAATCAAAAAATGCTACATTCTCTGCTGAAATTGATCTTCATTTTGATGATTCAAAAAGAGGTGCCCTTACCCCACAACAAGTGTTGGATCATCAATTGGAGTCTTGTAAGAAACACATAGACACAGCCATCGCCAGAAAGATGAACAGGATAGTAATCATACACGGAAAAGGAGAAGGTATCTTGAGACACCTGGTACATCAACTGTTGGAAAACTATCGGGAGGTGCAGTGGAAAATGATCATCAATCAAGGTGGTGCTACAGAAGTTATTTTTTATTACAGATAAGCTCTGCATACCGCCTGATTGCTTCGGCCAATTGTAAGACAGTTCCGGGATTAAACTCGTAATAAAGATCTGGTTCAATGAGTTCAACCTCCATCAGCAGGAATTGATCTTTATGTATGACACCGTCGACCCTGGCAAACAACAACTCTTCTTCTATACTTTGCAGAAGAGCTTTTGCCCTTTTGATGAGTTCGTAAGATGGCTGACAAACCTCATACTTACCGCCATAAATAGACTGAACTCTGAAATCAGCTGCATCAGGTACCTTTTTTACAGCATGTGAAAACTCCTTTTCAATAAACAGCAGAGATATTTCTCCCCCTTCCTTTATTTCGGGAATGTATTTTTGAATCAACCAATCCTCCCGTTTTAACAAAGAATCATAATAGTCTGCTGCTATGTCCACTTCAGACCGCAGAAAAAGGCGGGTTTCAAAAGCACCGGCAGAAACAGCGGGTTTAATCACAAATTGTTCCCAGGTGTGTGGTATCACTTCATCCAATGAAGCTGGATTGCCTGCCTTCCAAAAAACGGTTGGGATAATTTCAAAATCAGACTGCAACCCTTTCAGGTAAAACTTGTGGATATTTTTTTCTACTACCGATAATGGATTGAGTGTAGGTTTATCCATTTTACGGAGTCTGGCCAAAAATTCAAAGAAGAGATCCTTTTTCTCACAATAATCCCAGGTATTCCGAAATACAAACAAATCCCATGCTTCCGGCCAGAGCATTTCATCATCCCACACAACAGGTAAAGCATCCATTCCCAAATCCCTGAGGGCCAATAAAAGTTCCTGATCTTTTGCGTACAGATCCGGAAATTTGCTGCAGGTAAGCATGGCAATGCTGCACATTTCTACTATTTTGAATTACAAAATTAAATATGGTACAAATTTGAATAAAAATCAAAACTTTATTTTGCAAACGTCGAATTTTAGTAACACAATTGCAATATAATTTGGCTTCTCTACATAAACTAAGAAAGGAAGAATGCTGTAAATACAATATATTTGTAACATGATAACTGCCAAGTCCATTGAAGAGGTGATGAGTGCCGTTAAGATTGAAGATGTCATCGAAGACTTTGTCAATCTTAAAAGGAAGGGCACGAATTATACCGGACTTTGCCCATTCCACGATGAGAAGACCCCTTCATTTGCGGTATCACCATCAAAAGGAATTTTTAAGTGTTTTGGTTGCGGCAAAGGGGGCTCAGCACTGAATTTTATCATGGAGCACGAATCCATGAGTTATACAGAAGCCATTCGTTACCTCGCCAATAAATATCGCATTGAACTTGTTGAAACGCAGCAGACGCAGGAAGAAAAAGAAGCGAAGGAACTGTCTGACAGCCTTTACATCCTAAACGATTTTGCAAGACAGCATTACCAGGACCAACTTTTCAATACCGATGAAGGGAGGTCAGTTGGCCTTAGCTATTTCAAAGAAAGGGGATACCTTGAAAGCACGATAAAATCATTTGGATTGGGATATGCTCCCAATACCAAAGATGGATTCACCCAGGCTGCACTGAAAAAACAATTTAAAGAAGAACACTTAAAGCTATTGGGATTGACCACGAGGTCAGACAATGACTTTTTCAGATCCAGGGTGATGTTTTCTATCCACAATCTGAGTGGCAAGGTGGTTGCCTTGGCGGGCAGGATCATGACCAATGATAAAAACCAGCCCAAGTACATCAATTCTCCTGAGTCTGAGATATACATCAAACACAAAATCCTTTACGGTATTTACCAGGCAAAGACAGCAATCCGCAAAGAGGATGAGTGTATTTTGGTCGAGGGTTATACGGATGTAATTACCCTGCATCAGGGTGGTATTCAGAATGTGGTAGCCTCTTCGGGCACGGCACTCAATAAAGAACAGGTAAAACTCATCAAGAGGTTTACCCAAAATATCAAACTAATTTACGATGGAGACCCTGCAGGCATCAATGCAGCTTTGAGAGGACTCGATATCATCCTGGAAGAAGACATGAACATCCGGTTGGTATTATTGCCGGATAAAGAAGATCCCGACTCTTTTTTCAAAAAACAGGGCACTGAAAAGTTTTTACAATTCTTAAAAGAACAGGAGAAAGATTTTATCCTCTTTAAAGCAGATTATCTGCTTCAATTTGCAGGCCAGGACCCTATTAAAAGGGTTGAAGTTTTTAAAGAAATCATTCAGTCGATTGCCAAAGTGGCCGATCATATGAAACGTCACACCTACATCAATCTATGCAGCAATCTGATGAAGATGGATGAACAAATCCTCATCTCAGAAGTTGCCAAGGTGATTGACCAAAACCTCAAAAACAAGAGGGTTCAGGAAAACAGGGATAGAATACGTGCAGGCAAAGTTGAAGCGGCCAAAGCGGATTTTGAAAAAAATGTGCAGTACGAAGACGACATGCCTGTGCTCCCCCTCACCACCCGCCTGACCGGTGATGAATACCAGGAACGCGATTTGGCGAGGATCCTTATATGTGGCTGCGACAAACCCTATTCTGAAGAGTCGGGCATTACCATTGGCGAATATTTACTCACCAACATTGAGGATAGTCTGGATAGTTTTGAAAACCCACTTTATAAAAAAGTTTTTATTACCGCTTTGGAATCTATGCAGAAGAAAGAAATACTCAACCCCCACACGTTTGTGCATCATACAGACAATGAGATTTCTATTCTGGCCATAGATTTTCTTTCAACACCTTATGCACTCGCCAAATGGGATGAAAGAAATATTTTTCTACAGACCCAAAAACTTCCGGACGAGAACTTCCCCAGAGACGCCTACCAGGCAATCATGCGTTTTAAACTCAAAAAGATCGGAAAAATCATTGAACAAACCCAAAAAAACCTTTCTCAGCAGAGCGAAATGGACGAAGAAGATAAGAAACTGGAATTGAGGGTTTTGATTCAGATGCAAAAAGAGCGAAATGAAATTGCCAAAATGCTCAACAACGTTATTCTTCCCTGATGAAGGTTAAAAAGGACAGGGCACTGGATTTGAACCTCCAAAGCTGGCAATCGTCGTTGGTTATAAGCTCGGTGGAGGGAAAAAAAATGATCTACGATCCTCTGCGCAAAATAAACCTGGTTTTACAACCCGAGGAGTGGGTAAGACAGCTTATCATTGCTTTTCTGCATAAGGGCTGCCATTTCCCATTATCAAGGATGGCCATAGAAAGAGCACTACCCATCAATGGTAAAAACAAAAGATTCGATCTCATCATTTTTGACAAAAAAGCACAACCCTGGATGTTGGTTGAATGTAAGTCATTTGATGTTAAACTCAATGAAAAGACAGCGATTCAGGCAGCCGAATACAATGCCGAGCTGCGATGTCCGTACCTAATGATTAGCAATGGTGTTGAAACTTATGTTTGCGAAGTAAACTGGACCCAAAAGACGACTGCCTTTTTAGACAGCATTCCCTCTGCACATTGATTACAACCGCTGATGGGTAAGGATGCTGTGTAAAGTCTCGAGCATTGTAAATTGAAAATCCACCTTCCCCATTTTGGCTTCTGCATTGAAATAGCGCTTATTTTGGCTGTAAGCAAATACAGACATAGAGCCATCATCCAATGGATTTTCATTTTGCAAAACAACACTCATTTTTGCCTTTTGCAAGGCATCGAAATCTTCTGCCTTGGTCACAATAAAAAAATCACTGTTGTTGATTCCGGGGTTGATGTAGATGGCATTGGCTGACATCGATGATTCTGAAGCCAAATCATTTTTCATTACATAGGAAGTAATGTTGTAAGACTCCGGCATCAATTGACGGCCAAACCAGCCTTTGCGTTCACACGAAGCCGGATGATTCTTGTTGTTGTGCAGAGCCACGATGGTTTCATAACTTTTTACTTCAGACCAAATCGCCTTTGATAACATTTGTACAGCGTGTAATGCTTTCTCTCTGGAGGTGTTCGATGCATGGTTGTGTTTAATGTTTTGTATTAATACAGTATCATCCCCCGTGAAAATCCTGTTGGGATCCACTTCAAATTTTGAACCGTCGATTTGAAAAGTGATGTTGCGATTCACCGTGCCCGGTGCAGAATGCCGTATGGTCAGGAGGGTACCCCCGTGCTTTAGCAACATTCTAAACCCGGCTTCCAGGGACGCTGTCTCGTTTTCGTGAAGATGCACATAACAATATCCAGGAGTTTTGGTGCCGACTTTGTAAACCTGCAAAACAACACTGTCCGGTCCCAACTTGACCACCTTATTTAAAACGTCTATTTCCTGTGCATTCAAATATGGTGCAAAGGCTATAAATACAATCCATGTCGTATAAAACGATTTAATCCAGAGCATCCTCTAAAGTTATTTTACCGATTAAATCCAGGCGAATGGCATGCCCTTCAATGCAACAATATTCAGAACCATCCAAAGTATATATATCCCGAATGATGCCTTTCACAACAGGCAGATCAGGCCTATGGGTCACCAGCATAACCTTATTGTTTTGCATGGCATAAAGAACCAGCTGGTCGTAAAAATCGCAAGAAACTCTTTTGTAATGACGGATATCATCCATAATCATGAGTTGAATACCTTGCAAATATTGCTTTTTTTATTTATATTTAAACAAAAATTCACAATGGAAACCACCGTAATTAAAACTTTCAATGACTCTTTTGAAGCCAATCTGGCTTTGGCAAAACTTGCTGAAAACGGTATATCCGCTATTTTGGAAAATGATACGCTGATGGTAAATCCCGGCAATATCAACAACCAATTCATCTTACTCAAGGTAATGAATTACGATGTTGAAAAAGCATTACTGGTATTGGATATGGTTGAGATGGAATAAAAGGGCAACAGCGTTAATCATAGCGGGGTATCCAAAAAGAAAAAAGATGCATTACTTTCAATGCATCTTTTTTTTAATAAACTTATAAACTAATGATGAAAAAATTCTTATACCAGGGCTGCAAGGTCTCTGATGAGAATGCTCTTGCGCCTTAGGTGTATTTTGTTCTTACTTTTCAGGTCATTTAATACTGTAGTTACAGTTTGTCTCGAAGTACCTGTGAAGTTGGCGATGTCTTGCTGGGTTAAACCGTGTTTTATCAGCATTTCCAGTCCAACTTTTCTGCCGTTGTTTTCAACGTTTTCTTTCAAAAATTCAACGATTCTTTGTCTTGCATCTTTGGTTGCAAAATTGTGCAATCGTTCTTCATTTTTTTTGATTTTTTCTCCGATCATCTCTATGACCTTGAGGTTAAAATCAAAATTATTTTTCATTAGCGTCTTAAAACAGTCCACGTTAATGGATATTATTCTTGTCTTTTCTTCTATTGTGAAGGCATTAAACTGTGTGGTTTCCTGCCCGTATAAACAGCATTCTCCGAAAATATTGCCTTTATGGAGAATCATCTAAATGTGTTCTCTGTCATCTTTA
>CALJKQ010000135.1 GCA_937973565.1 uncultured Saprospiraceae bacterium
AGGTACTGATCGCAAAAACGTCCCACAACAATGGAGAGTTAAAGTTGGGCCACAATGGACCTCTGGTATTGGGATAAGGGAAGATGAAAATAGCAAGCCAAACCCTTCCCATGTGAATTATTGGAAATTGTCCGGCGCAAATTACCGCGAAAATGGTCATCGCTTCAGCGGCTCTGTTAACACCCGTCCTCCATTTCTGGCGGAAGATCAAAAGAATAGCCGAAATAAGGGTTCCCGCGTGACCAATACCTACCCACCACACAAAGTTGGTGATGTCCCAACCCCATCCAATGGTTCTGTTGAGGTTCCAGGTACCGATTCCGTGGTAAATGGTCCAGCCCACGGTAAAGACAAATACGGCAAGAAAAGTTACGGCTACTATAAATCCTATCATCCAGGAAAGAGGCGGTGTCTTTTCCGTAGGAGAAATAAGGTCCTCCGTAATCTGGTGGTACGTCTTATTACCCGTGATAAGTGGTTCCCTGATTTTACTTACTGGTGAACTCATTCAATGCTGTTTTTAAAAAATTAAGCTTCTAAAGTTTCGTCTCTGTTGTTGACTTTCATTGTATAGTTTACAGAAGATCTTACGTTTACTTCTTCCAATACAATGTAGTTCAATGGATTCTCCAATTTGGCAGACAATTCATCTTTAGCATTCATATCGCCAAAGGTAATTGCTCCCGTTGGACAGGCAGTCTGACAAGCAGTTTTTACATCTGCATCTCTCAAAGTTCTGCCTTCGTTTTTGGCTGTAAGTTTACCTTCCTGCAACCTCTGCACGCAGAAGCTACATTTTTCAATTACTCCCCTGCTTCTCACAGTTACATCCGGATTCAATACCATACGGGTTAGATTGTCTGCACCGAATGATACTTCTTCTCCAAATTTTTTAATCTGGTTGGCAGGGAACAAATCTGCAGTGGTATAATCCAACCAGTTGAACCTTCTGACTTTGTAAGGACAGTTGTTGGCGCAATACCTGGTACCAATGCAACGATTGTAGGTCATCTGGTTGAGACCTTCACCACTGTGGTTGGTCGCGTTAACAGGACATACGTTTTCACAGGGTGCATTGTCACAGTGCTGACACATCATGGGCTGGTACACCGTGTTTGGATTTTCGACATTGCCATAATAATAACGGTCGATCCTCAACCACGACATTTCATGGTGTCTGGAAACTTCTCTTTTACCCACTACAGGTACGTTGTTTTCAGACATACATGCTACGGTACATGAACCACAGCCGATGCAGGCATTGAGGTCAATGTGCATACCCCAATGGTGTCCCTTGGCGTAAAGTGCATCGTGTCCCCGGTAGATTTGTTTGCTATTGAGGAATTGAGCGTGTTCTCTTTTCTCTTTTACTTCCGCCAGGCTTTCTTTCAAATCACCAATGTTGGTAGTATAAATGATAGACCTGTCGGTAATCGCACCCTGGAAGCCTTTTGCTCCGGTGAAATAGTCGAAGAAAACAGTAGCCGCTTCATCTGCATTGATGGTTTGGCCGGTTGCTTTATCCTTATCAGTAACACCATAGGTATGGTGGTATTGTACACATGAAAATTCTTTCTCTTTGCCTTGTTTTCCGGATACCTGAACTTTGTCACTGTAGTATTGTGGATAGCCTAGGTTTCTGCTGACACATACATTGGTATTTACGCCTATGTTGGTTCCACAGTTGCCTGCTTCCGTGCGACCATATCCTAAAGCCAAAGCTACGGTTCCCTGCATTTGTCCGAATTGCTGGATTACAGGAACGGTATATTTTACTTCACCCACTGTGAGTTCAACCAGGTCTCCATCTTTCAAACCATTCAAGGCTTCAAAAGACCTTACACCATCAAAGTGAACAGGTACTGCAAGGTAATTGCCCCATACTGTCCTGTCAACCGGATTTGCCATTTCTTGTAACCATGGGTTGGTAGAATGCAAGCCGTTTCCAACACTTACCGGTTCAAAAAATGAAATCTCCAATTGTGCTTTGGAAGGTGCAGACACTTTGCTAAAGTCGATGGCTACACTAATGTATGCAGGATTACCACTTCCGGTTGTAAAAATCAAACCATTGTGCAGTGCATTATCCCAAAATGCCTGGAAGGTGGCAAATTGATTCTGTGCAGCAAACAAAGTGTTTTGCCAGTTGGCCTTCAGGTAATCATAATAATTGGCAGCAGTGCTTTCGGACCATGTCAGGAACGACATTTCTGCCTGCCTGGAATCAAATAAAGGTGCGATGGTAGGTTGTATCAAACTCACAAACTCATCTGAAACGCGGGCATCACCCCATGCTTCCAGAAAATGAGGCGTTGTGGCTACCCAGTCACACAATTTGGTCGTTTCATCGTTTGCTATGGAAAGAGCCACTTTGGTTTTTGCCTTACCGATTGCGGCGGCAAGTGTCTCGCCTTTGCCATGTGTATATACCGGATTGGCACCCCATACGATCAATACATCCACTGAACCTGCATTAAGTTCATTGATCAATTGATCGAAAGCTACATCATCACCTTGTTTGCCATAATAGCTGGTTCCGGCCAGAATGGTAGATCCATAATTGCCTAACGTCTGATTGATGGCATTGACCATCAGTTGCTCGGCTACGTTGGTTGATGCGGACAATACAATTGATTTTCCTGCATTGGCCTTGAGTTGATCAGCAACCTTGGTTAGCGCCTTTTTGGCTTTGGCATTCAGTCCCAATTCAGGAGCTCCTCCGCCGGTAACTGCATTGTAAAGGAAAGCTATGGCTGCACCTTGTTCTGAAGGTTTAACCAGAATTCTATTGTCTGCATTTGAACCTGAAAGTGACATATGGCTTTCCACCTGATAGTGGCGAGACATAGCAGGTGCATTGACATCTTTAACTACTCTTTTCTGTACATAGTCTGCTGCAAATTTCTCAGGGGAAATCCATGAGCCCAGGAAATCTGCATTAAAGCTGACTACAATATCCGCTTCATTAAATTTATAAGTAGGGATGGCTCTTTTGCCAAAATTAGCGGCATTGGCATCCAAAACTGCGCTGTAAGAAACCGCGTCAATGGCCACTGATTTGGCAGCCGGGTATTTGGCCATAAAGTCGGCCATTGCTTTTTGGGCAGTGGGGCTGGAAACAGAATGGGTAAGTACCCTGATGCTGGCAGCACTGGCAAGTTTGGCTTTAACCTCCTTATCCAGATCTTCCCATGATGTTGGTTGGAATCCGTTGCCCGACTTTTTCAATGGTGTGGCAAAACGGTTGGTATCATACAAACTTAATACAGAGGCCTGTGCCCTCGCAGAAGTTTTACCGTAATTGGAAGGAGCCATGTCATTGGCTTCAATTTTTATGGGTCTGCCTTCTCTGGTCAGAACATTGGTAGCATCTACATTGACTGTTTTAAATCCCAGATTAGGACGGTAGCCTTTTATATAGCCCACTACTTTAG